>NZ_JBSFUU010000021.1:0-1685 GCF_053591955.1 Streptomyces sp. NPDC002845
GGCGGGCCCCGGGAGAACGAGACCGTCGAGAAGCGGCAGATCCGCTACCGCACCGTCGGCGACATGTCCTGCACCGGCGCCGTCGACTCCGACGCGGTGACCCTCGACCAGGTGATCGCCGAGATCGCCGCGTCCCGGCTGACCGAGCGGGGCGCCACCCGCGCCGACGACAAACTGTCCGAGGCCGCGATGGAAGACCGCAAACGCGAGGGATACTTCTAAACATGACGAGCACGATCGACACACTGAGGTTCGCCACCGCGGGCTCCGTCGACGACGGCAAGTCCACGCTCGTCGGCCGGCTGCTGCACGACTCCAAGTCGGTCCTCGCCGACCAGCTGGAAGCCGTGGAGCTGGCTTCGGCCAACCGGGGCCAGGCGGCACCCGACCTGGCGCTGCTGACCGACGGTCTGCGGGCCGAGCGGGAGCAGGGCATCACCATCGACGTGGCCTACCGCTACTTCGCCACGCCCCGACGCCGGTTCATCCTCGCCGACACCCCCGGCCATGTGCAGTACACCCGCAACATGGTCACGGGTGCCTCCACGGCCGACCTGGCCATCATCCTGATCGACGCCCGCAACGGCGTCGTCGAGCAGACCCGCCGCCACGCCGCCGTGGCCGCCCTCCTCCGCGTCCCGCACGTGGTCCTCGCCGTCAACAAGATGGACCTCGTCGGCTACGAGGAGAAGGAGTTCGACCGCATCGTCCAGGACTTCACGGGCCACGCCGAGGAGCTGGGCCTGCCCGGCTTCACGCCGATCCCGGTGTCCGCGCTGGTCGGCGACAACGTCGTCGATCGCTCCGCGAAGATGGACTGGTACGCCGGTCCCGCGCTGCTGGAGTTCCTGGAGACCGTCCCGGTCGCCGCGGACCCCGAGGACGCCCCGGCGCGCTTCCCCGTCCAGTACGTCATCCGGCACGACGAAACCCGCTACTACGCGGGCCAGTTGGTCTCCGGCTCGCTCCGGGTCGGCGACCGGATCACGGTCCACCCGTCGGGCGAGACCTCCGAGATCACCGGCATCGACGTACTCGGCACGGACACGGAGGTGGCGCACGCGCCGCAGTCCATCACGCTGCGGCTGGCCGGCCAGCGGGACATCTCGCGCGGCGACATGATCACCGCCGGTCCCGACGCGCCGGTGCTCACCCAGGACGTCCGGGCGGCCGTCTGCCACCTGGCCGACCGCCCGCTGCGCCTCGGTGACCGTGTCCTGGTCAGACACACGACCCGCACCGTCAAGGCCATCGTCAAGAACCTCGGCGGCGCCACCCAGCTCACCGCGAACGACCTGGGCCGCATCACCCTGCGCACCGCCGAGCCACTCGCCCTCGACGACTACGCGGACGTCCGCCGCACGGGCGCCTTCATCCTGGTCGACCCGGCGGACGGCTCGACCCTGACGGCGGGGATGGCCGACCTGTCGTAGCCGGTACGTGGTGTACGTGCCGTAGCACGTGGCGTACGTGGCTTGTGGGCGCCCTCAACTCCCGAGCGTGAGCCGGGGTTGGGGGCGTCCGGGCGTCCGGGCCCAGGGACGGCCACTGCCCGCCCGGCACAACACGGCACGGGTCGGATCGGGGCGGGGCCGGTCGAGACGGCCGAGCCCGGCTCCTCGCCATGGGGCGCCTCAACTCCAGCGTCAAGCGGGGGCTTGGGGGCGTCCATGCGTCCGGACCCA
>NZ_JBSFUU010000021.1:1784-10448 GCF_053591955.1 Streptomyces sp. NPDC002845
AGGAGCGGCCACGGCCCGCACGGCATGGCACGGCACGGGTCCGGGGCGGGGCGTTCGGCCGAGCCCGGCTCCTCGCCATGAGGCGGCTCAACTCCAGCGTCAAGCGGGGGCTTGGGGGCGTCCATGCGTCCGGACCCAGGAGCGGCCACGGCCCGCACGGCATGGCACGGCACGGGTCCGGGGCGGGGCGTTCGGCCGAGCCCGGCTCCTCGCCATGAGGCGGCTCAACTCCCCAGCGTCAAGCGGGGCTTGGGGGCGTCCGTGCGTCCCGTGCGTGGGGGGCGGCTGCCTGCGCGGTAGGGGGCGGGCCAGGTGACGCCCGGTCCCGTGTAGCCCTGTTCCGCCGCCGCGTGCAGGGTCCAGTGCGGGTCGTAGAGATGGGGGCGGGCGAGGGCGCACAGGTCGGTGCGACCGGCCAGGATCAGGGAGTTGACGTCGTCCCAGGAGGAGATCGCGCCGACTGCGATCACCGGGACGCCGGTCTCGCCGCGGATGCGGTCCGCGAAGGGCGTCTGGTACGAGCGTCCGTACTCGGGGTGTTCACCGTCCACCACTTGCCCGGTCGACACGTCGATCGCGTCGGCGCCGTGCGCGGCGAAGGCCCGCGCGATCTCGACGGCGTCCTCGGCGGTCGTCCCGCCGTCGGCCCAGTCGGTGGCGGAGATCCGCACCGTCATGGGCCGCTCCTTCGGCCACGCCGCTCGTACGGCGTCGAAGACTTCGAGCGGGAAGCGCAGCCGCCGGTCGAGTGAACCGCCGTATGCGTCGGTGCGGTGGTTGGTCAGCGGGGAGAGGAACCCGGAGAGCAAATAACCGTGGGCACAGTGGAGTTCGAGCAGGTCGAAGCCACAGCGGGCGGCACTCCGGGCGGCTGCCATGAACTGCTCGCGGATGTCGGTCAGTTGGGTGTGCGTCAGCTCGTGCGGGGTCTGGCTCCCCGGCTTGTACGGGAGCGGGGAGGCGGCCACGAGCGGCCAGTTGTCGTCGTCCAGGGGTTCGTCCATGCCCTCCCACATCAGCTTGGTGGAACCCTTGCGGCCGGAGTGGCCGAGCTGGACTCCGATGGCGGTGCCCGGCGCCGCGCTGTGCGCGAACGTGACGATCCGCCGCCAGGCGTCCTCCTGCTGGCGCGTCCAGAGCCCGGCGCAGCCTGGCGTGATCCGCCCCTGTGGGCTCACGCACACCATCTCGGTCATCACCAGCCCGGCCCCGCCGAGCGCCCGTGCGCCGAGGTGGACGAGGTGGAAGTCGCCGGGGACGCCGTCCTCGGCCGAGTACATGTCCATCGGTGAGACGACGACACGGTTGCGCAGGGTCAGGCCGCGCAACCGGAACGGGGTGAACATCGGGGGCGTGCCGGGCGGGCAGCCGAACTCGCGCTCCACCGACTCCGTGAAGTGGGCGTCGCGCAGCCGCAGGTTGTCGTGGGTGACGCGGCGGCTGCGGGTGAGCAGGTTGAAGGCGAACTGGCGGGGCGGCTGGTCGAGGTACAGGGCGAGGTTCTCGAACCACTCCAGGCTGGCGCGGGCCGCGCGCTGGGTGGAGGCGACGACGGGGCGCCGTTCCTCCTCGTAGGCGGCCAAGGCGGCTTCCAGGGACGGCTGTTCCTCCAGACAGGCCGCCAGGGCGAGGGCGTCTTCGACGGCCAGCTTGGTGCCGGAGCCGATGGAGAAGTGCGCGGTGTGCGCGGCGTCGCCGAGCAGGACCAGGTTCCCGTACGACCAGCGCTCGTTGACGACGGTCCGGAAGGTGGTCCAGGTGGAGTTGTTGGACCTCAGCGGCCGCCCGCCAAGCGCTTCGGTGAAGACCTTCGCGCACCGCTCGACGGACTCGGATGTCTCCAGCTCAGCGAATCCGGCGGCCCGCCACACCTCCTCGCGCATCTCGACGATGACGGTGGAGTCGTCGGCCGCATAGGGATAGGCGTGGAGCTGCATCACGCCGTGTGCCGTCTCCGCGGTCTCGAAGCGGAAGGCGTCGAGGGCGAAGTCGGCGGCGAGCCAGATGTAACGGCAGCGGTGGCCGGTCACGTGGGGGCGGAACGCCTCGGCGCACGCGTCGCGGGTGGTGCTGTGCACCCCGTCGGCGGCGATGACGAGGTCGTACTCCTCGGTGAGCCGGTCCGCCGACGGAGCCTCGGTCCGGAAGCGCAGCTCGACGCCCAGCGCGCGGCACCGCTCGTGCAGGATCTCCAGCAGCCGGCGCCGGCCGAGCGCGGCGAAGCCGTGTCCTCCGGAGGTGTGGCGGATGTTGCGGTGGACGATGTCGATGTCGTCCCAGCGGATGAAGTCCCTCTGGAGGGCCTCGTAGACCACGGGGTCGGCGTGTTCTATGCCGCCCAGGGTTTCGTCGGAGAGGACGACGCCGAAGCCGAAGGTGTCGTTGGGGGCGTTGCGTTCCCAGACGGTGATTTCGCGGGCGGGGTCGAGGCGTTTGAAGAGGGCGGCGGCGTAGAGGCCGCCAGGGCCGCCGCCGATGATGGCGACTCGTAGGGGGTGGGTGGGCGCGGTCACCGCCCCCTCCATTTCGGTGGGCGCTTCTCCGTGAACGCCGCGTGGAACTCCGCGTAGTCCTCGCCGTTCATCAAGAGGGCCTGGGTCGAGGCGTCCAGTTCCACCGCCGCCGCCAGCGGCATGTCCAGCTCCGCCGTGAGCAGCGCCTTCGTCTGGGCGTACGCCAGGGCCGGGCCCTCGGCCAGGCGGCGGGCCAGGGACTGTGCGGTCTCGTCGGCGCGGCCCTCGTCCGCCAGTTCGCTGATCAGGCCGATCCGCTCGGCCTCCGGTGCCCGTACCGGCTCGCCCAGCATGAGCAGGCGGGTCGCGTGGCCGAGGCCGACGACCCGGGGCAGCAGATAGGCGGCGCCCATGTCGCCGCCGGACAGGCCGACCCGGGTGAAGAAGAAGGAGAACCGGGCGCTGGGGTCGGCCACCCGGAAGTCCGCCGCCAGCGCCAGCACGGCCCCCGCCCCGGCCGCCACGCCGTGCACCGCGGCGATCACCGGGAACGGGCACTCGCGTACGGCCCTGACGACCTGGCCGGTCATCCGGTTGAAGTCGAGGAGCTGGGCGGTGTCCATGGACAGGGTCGCGCCGATGATCTCGTCGACGTCACCGCCGGAGCAGAAGCCGCGCCCCTCTCCCGCCAGCACCAGCGCCCGTACGGACCGCTCGCGGGACAGCTCGGCCAACAGGTCGCGCAGGTCGGCGTAGGCACCAAAGGTGAGCGCGTTGAGCTTCTCGGGGCGGGCGAGGGTGACCGTGGCGACCCCGTCGTCGATCGCGCACCTCAGATGCCGCCAGTCGGGGGTGCGGGCGGCGGAGCCGGTGAAGGGACTCATGACGGGCGGCCTCCTCGTCGAGGCGTCGAGGCAAGTCACGGTACGGCTGTCCCACGAAGTTATCACTCATCCGTGACCACCGTCACGACTGCGCGATAACACTGTGCCGATGTGACCGATTGACGGGGGCCGGTCACGGGTTCTCGATAGCCCCGTAACGGCGGGCACAGCCGCGCGAGGCGCGCCGTTCACCTGGGTAACCGCTCGACGACGGGACGAGGGTCCCGTACGGCGCCCGCCGAGCGGCTCTGCCGGGCGGCGCCGTACCATTCCTAGAAGTTGAAAGCAGGACAGCCTGCTCCATGAACGGACCCGCCTTGCACGAACCCCCCGCCCCCGCCTCCTGGCGCATCGCGCTGCCGCACACCTCCGCGGCCGTGCCCGTCGCCCGTGCGCTGGTCCGCACCGCCCTGACCGAGCTGGGGCACGGCGCCGACCGCGACACCGCGGAGCTCCTCACCGCGGAGCTGGTCGCCAACGCCGTGGAGCACGCCGCGGGGAAGGGCCCCATAGAGCTGGTCGTCGAGCTCCTGCCGACCGGCTGCCAGGTCGAGGTCCACGACCCCGATCCGGCACCGCCGGGCAACCTCACGCATCCCGCGCCGGAGGACCCGGACGGCCCCGACCCCTGGCAGGAACACGGCCGCGGGCTCCTGCTGATCCGCGCCCTCAGCTCCTCCTGTGGACACCGTCCGACGGAATCCGGCAAGGCGGTGTGGTTCCGGCTGCCCGTGATCCCGCAGCAGCGCCGTTACGCCTGAGCGCTCCGCGCAGCCCCGCGCCCCTTTGGCGCGCGCTACCCCACCGGACTTCCGCCAGGCCCCTCAGGCCCCTCAGGCCCCTCAGGCCCCTCAGGCCCCTCAGGCCAGGGTCGCCACCAGGATCGCCTTGATCGTGTGCAGGCGGTTCTCCGCCTCGTCGAAGACCACCGAGTGCTCGGACTCGAACACCTCGTCCGTGACCTCCAGCGACTCCAGGCCGTGGGTCTCGTGGATCTCGCGGCCGACCTTCGTGCCGAGGTCGTGGAAGGCGGGGAGGCAGTGGAGGAACTTGACGTCGGGGTTGCCGGTGGCGCGCAGGACGTCCATGGTGACGGCGTACGGGGAGAGGGCTCTGATGCGCTCGTCCCAGACCTCCTTCGGCTCGCCCATGGAGACCCAGACGTCGGTGGCGACGAAGTCGGCGCCGTGGACGCCCTCGGTGAGGTGCTCGGTGAGGGTGACGCACGCGCCGCTGGCCTCGGCGAGCTTGCGGGCGTGGGCGACGACGTCCTCGGCGGGCCAGTAGGCCTGCGGCGCGACGATGCGTACGTCCATGCCGAGGAGCGCCCCGGTGACGAGGTAGGAGTTACCCATGTTGAAGCGGGCGTCGCCGAGGTAGGCGAAGGTGATCCCGTTCAGGGGCTTGGTGGAGTGCTCCAGCATGGTGAGCACGTCGGCGAGCATCTGGGTGGGGTGCCAGTCGTCGGTGAGGCCGTTGTAGACGGGCACACCGGCGTACGCGGCGAGTTCCTCGACGGCGGCCTGGCTGTCGCCGCGGAACTCGATCCCGTCGAACATCCGGCCGAGCACCCGCGCGGTGTCCTTCACCGACTCCTTATGTCCGATCTGGGACCCGGAGGGGTCGAGATACGTCGTCGACGCCCCCTGGTCGGCCGCGGCGACCTCGAACGCGCACCGGGTGCGCGTCGAGGTCTTCTCGAAGATCAGCGCGATGTTCCTGCCCCGCAGGTACCGCGTCTCGGCCCCGGCCTTCTTGGCCGCCTTGAGCTCGGCGGCCAGCTCGATCAGCGCGCGGAACTCCTCCTGGGTGAAGTCCAGCTCCTTGAGGAAGTGGCGGCCGGCGAGGGCGGTCGGGACTGTCGCCATGGGGCGCTCCTGGGGTGCTGACGGGTCGCGGACACGTTGCGGACACGGGAAACCGAACAGAGATGACGGTGGAATTCTATACGATGTTCCACATTTCTATACGGCCGCCCGCTCCACCGGACAGCTCATGCACCGCGGGCCGCCCCTCCCCCGCCCCAGCTCGCTGCCCGGGATCTCGATGACCTCGATGCCCTGTTTGCGCAGGTGCGTGTTGGTCGTCGAGTTCCGCTCGTACGCGACCACGACCCCCGGCTCGACGGCGAGCACGTTGCACCCGTCGTCCCACTGCTCGCGCTCGGCCGCGTGCACGTCCTGCGTCGCGGTCAGCACCCGGATCTCGTTCAGCCCGAGCGCGGCGGCGATGGCGCGGTGCATGTGCTCCGGCGGATGGTCGGTGACCTTCAGCTCCTTGTCGTCGACGCCGGGTTCGATGGTGTACGAGCGGAGCATGCCGAGCCCGGCGTACTGGGTGAACGTATCGCCGTCGATCATGGTCATCACCGTATCGAGATGCATGAAGGCCCGCCGCTTGGGCATGTCCAGCGCCACGATCGTGCGCGCCGACCCGGCCTCGAACAGCTTGTGCGCGAGCATCTCCACGGCCTGGGGCGTCGTCCGTTCGCTCATGCCGATGAGGACGGCGCCGTTGCCGATGACGAGGACGTCGCCGCCCTCGATGGTGGACGGGTAGTCGGCCTGGCCTTCCGACCAGAGGTGGAAGGTCTCCGCCTGGAAGAGGGGGTGATGCCGGTAGATCGCCTCGAAGTGCACGGTCTCGCGCTGGCGCGCCGGCCAGCGCATGGCGTTGATGGAGACCCCGTCGTAGATCCAGGCGGACGTGTCGCGGGTGAAGAGGTGGTTGGGGAGGGGCCCGAGAAGGAAGTCGTCGAGCTCCATGGCGTGGAAGCGGACGGAAATCGGTTCCGCGTGCGCGTCCAGGAATTCCCGCTTGGTCATCCCGCCGACGAGCAGTTCGGACAGCTCCTGCGCGGGCAATCCCTCGAAGGCGGCCCGGAGGTGGTCCGTGGCGAGCGGGCCGTACTCCTTCTCATCGAAGACCCGGTCCAGTACGAGCGTCCGGGCGGCCGGAATCGCCAGGACATCGGTGAGCAGGTCGCCGAAGAGGTGAACGACGACCCCGCGGTCGCGCAGCACGTCCGCGAACCCGTCGTGCTCGGCGCGCGCCCGGCGCACCCACAGCACATCGTCGAAGAGCAGGGCGTCCTTGTTACTGGGGGTGAGCCTTTTGAGCTCTATGTCCGGCCGGTGCAGGATGACGCGGCGCAGCCGCCCGGCCTCGGAGTCGACGTGGAATCCCATGTTCTCATCCTGACATTCGCGCGCGTGTTCACCCGCTGGTTGGCCGGATCGTGCGATTGCGCTCCGCTCGGGCACACCAATCTCGTCCCCTTGACGATAACTGTCGCCCACCATTATCGTCTTAGTGACGAAAATCAACAGCGAGGGGGACCCTCCATGGCGGACATCACCAGACGGCTCGGCCTGCGGCACCTGCGGGGCGCACCCACCGCCCACATCCGCCACCACCGCTCCGGCCGGATAGTCCACGACGGCCCGGGGCTGAGCTTCTGGTACCGCTCACTGACCGCCGCGCTCTCCGAAGTGCCGGTGGACGACCGGGAGCTGGCGATGACGTTCCACGCCCGTACGTCCGACTTCCAGAACGTGGCGGTGCAGGCCACGGTGACATACCGGATCAGCGACCCGGCGATCGCGGCCGCGCGTCTGGACTTCTCCATCGACCCCGACACCGGGGCCTGGCGCGGCACGCCCCTCGAACAGCTCTCGACGCTGCTGACGGAGACGGCCCAGCAGCACGCGCTGGACGTCCTGGCGCGTACGCCACTGGCGGCGGCCCTGGTCGACGGCGTCGCGGCGGTACGGGAACGGGTCGCGGGCGGGCTGGCCGCCGAGCCCCGGCTCCCGGCCACCGGCATCGAGGTCGTGGCGGTGCGCGTGGTGGCCCTGCGCCCCGAACCCGAGGTGGAGCGGGCGCTGCGCACCCCCGCCCGCGAGCAGATCCAGCAGGAGGCGGACCGGGCCACCTACGAACGCCGGGCCGTCGCCGTCGAGCGGGAGCGCGCCATCGCCGAGAACGAACTCGCCAGCCGGATCGAACTCGCCCGCCGCGAGGAGCAGTTGGTCGACCAGCAGGGCACCAACGCGCGCCGCGAGGCCGAGGAGCGCGCCGCCGCGGACACGGTGCGGGCCGGGGCGGAGGCGGCCCGGACGGTACGGCTCGCGGAAGCCGAGGCCGCGCGGGCGGTACGGCTCGCGGAGGCGGAGGCCCAGGCGGCCCGGACGGTCGGACAGGCGCGGGCCGAGGCGCAGGCGGCCTGGTTGCGGGTGCACGCGGAAGTGGACGCGGCGACGCTGCACGCCCTCACGGGGACACGGCTGGCGGAGAACCTGCCGCGGATCGAGAGCGTGACCGTGTCGCCGGATGTGCTGACCGGTCTGCTGTCGAGGCTGCGAGGCGCTTCAGCGGATGCGTCATGAGTCTCGCGCCGAGGGTGGTGCTGGTCCATCGCACCAGCGAGTACGAGGAGTTGGTGGCCCGGCACGGAACGCACGGGCAGGCCGCGTTCTTCCTCCGCTCCCGGGGGCGGGACATCGAAGAGGTGGCCGAGCGGTACCGGCGCGGGCGGCGGGCGCTGACGGAAGTCACCTCCTCGGTTCCGCTGACCTGGCGTCAGGCGCGGGTGGAGCGCGGTGACTTGGACCGCTTTCTCTTCGCGCCCGAGGACGTGGTGGTCGTGGTCGGGCAGGACGGGCTGGTGGCGAACGCGGCGAAATACCTGGCGGGGCAGCCGGTGGTCGGCATCAACACGGACTCCGGGCGCAATCCGGGTGTCCTGGTGCGTCACCGCCCCTCGGACGCCCGGAAGTTGATCGCCTCGACGGTGGAACGAGGGTGCGTCGTCGACGAATTGACCATGGTCGAGGCCGTCGCCGACGACGCGCAGCGGCTGGTCGCGCTCAACGAGATCTATGTGGGCGCGGTGGGGCACCAGACCGCCCGGTACCGCCTGGGGCTCGACGACGACAGGGGTGCCGTCGAGCCCCAGGCCTCGTCCGGTGTGCTGGTCGGCACCGGCACCGGGGCGAGCGGCTGGATCCGCTCCCTGTGGCAGGAGCGGTCCAGCGGGCTGGCCCTGCCCGGGCCCACCGAGTCACGGCTGCTGTGGTTCGTCCGCGAGGCCTGGCCTTCGCCGGCCACGAGCACGTCCCTGGTCGCCGGGGAACTCGCGCCCTCCGCGCGACTCCGGCTCACCGTCGAGTCCGACCGGCTCATCGCCTTCGGGGACGGGATGGAGGGGGACGCGGTGGAGTTGACGTGGGGGCAGGTGGTGCGGGTGGGGGTGGCGGAGGGTCGGTTGCGGTTGGTGGGCTGAGGAGGGGCGGATCCGCCCCGCCTCAGCCCCCATACCACACAAC
>NZ_JBSFUU010000021.1:10458-133986 GCF_053591955.1 Streptomyces sp. NPDC002845
GGGTCGGCCATCAGGGCGCGGGCGATGAGGGTGCGCTTGCGCTCGCCCTCGGAGAGGGATGAGGAGGGGCGGATCCGCCCCTCCTCAGCCCACTTCCCTCACAACCGTGGGTCCACCGGCTCCGACTCCAGCGCCAGGACCCCGAACACCGCCTCGTGGACCCGCCACAGCGGCTCCCCCTCGGCCAGCCGGTCCAGGGCCTCAAGACCGAGGGCGTACTCGCGGATCGCCAGGGACCGCTTGTGGTTGAGGAACCGGTTCCGCAGCCGGGCGAGGTTCGCGGGCCGGGTGTACTCGGGACCGTAGATGATCCGCAGGTACTCACGGCCACGGCACTTGATGCCTGGCTGGACGAGACGCCCCTGCTTGCCGCGCACGACCGCCTCGACCGGCTTGACCACCATGCCCTCACCCCCTCGTCCGGTCATCTCCAGCCACCAGTCGATCCCGGCCCGCACCGACTCCTCGTCCCCCGTGTCGACGAAGAGCCGCCGCGTCGTCTGCAGCAGCCCGCTCCCGTCGTGCTCGACAAGCCGGTCGATCAGGGCCAGTTGCTCGTCGTGGGGCAGGGCGGCGAGGCTGCGCCCCTGAACCGCCAGGATCTGGAACGGAGCCAGCCGCACCCCTTCCAGCCCCTGCGTCGGCCAGCAGTACCGCCGGTACGCCTCCGTGAACGCCACCGCGTCGGCAGCCCGTTCGCGCTGCTTCGCGAGGAGTTCCCCCAGGTCCACACCCCTCGCCGCCGCGCCCTCCAGCGCGGCCAGCGCCCCCGGGAACACCGCCCCGGACGCCGCCCCCACGGCCGCGTACTGGGAACGCAACAGCCCGGACGCCTTCAACGACCACGGCATCAGCTCGGCGTCGAGCAGCAGCCAGTCGGTCGACAGCGCATCCCACAGACCCGCGGCGTCCGCGGCCTCCCGCACCCGTCCGAGGATCTCCTCGGTCGCCGGACCGTCGGCGAAGAAGGGCCGGCCCGTGCGTGTGTACAGCGACCCCGTCGGCCCGGTCACACCGAAGCGCTCGCGCGCGACCTCCGCGTCGCGGCAGACCAGGGCCACCGCCCGCGACCCCATGTGCTTCTCCTCGCACACGACCCGCGCGACCCCGTCCTCCTGGTACTGGGCGAAGGCCTCGGCCGGGTGTTCCAAGTAGCCCTCGATGTGCGAGGTGGCGGTCGGTGCCATCGTCGGCGGGAGGTACGGGAGCAGGCGCGGGTCCACCGCGAAACGGCTCATCACCTCCAGGGCCGCCGCCGCGTTCTCCTCACGGACCGCCACCCGTCCCGCGTGCCGGGTCTCCACCGCGCGGCGGCCGTGCACGTCGGCCAGGTCCAGCGGACGGCCCTCGTGCCCGCCGGGCGCCTCGGTGGCCAGCGGCTTCACCGGCTCGTACCAGACGCGCTCGGCCGGTACGTCGACGAGTTCCCGCTCGGGCCAGCGCAGCGCGGTGAGCCTGCCGCCGAAGACGGCACCGGTGTCGAGGCAGATGGTGTTGTTCAGCCAGGTGGCGGTGGGCACGGGCGTGTGGCCGTAGACCACCGCGGCCCGGCCCCGGTAGTCCTCCGCCCACGGGTAGCGCACCGGCAGCCCGAACTCGTCCGTCTCGCCGGTCGTGTCGCCGTACAGCGCGTGCGAGCGCACCCGGCCCGACGTACGGCCGTGGTATTTCTCGGGCAGACCGGCGTGGCAGACCACCAGCCGGCCGCCGTCCAGGACGTAGTGGCTGATCAGTCCGTCCACGAACTCGCGTACCTGGTTCCGGAACTCCTCGCTCTGCCCCTCCAACTGCTCGATGGTCTCGGCGAGTCCGTGCGTGTGCTGCACCTTGCGGCCCTTGAGCCAGCGGCCGAGCTTGTTCTCGTGGTTGCCGGGCACGCACAGGGCGTTGCCCGACGCGACCATGGACATCACGCGGCGCAGAACGCCCGGGGAGTCGGGTCCGCGGTCGACGAGGTCGCCGACGAAGACCGCCGTACGGCCCTCGGCGTGCACCCCGTCGACGTAACCCAGCTTGCCGAGCAGCGACTCCAGTTCGGACCCGCAGCCGTGGATGTCGCCGATGATGTCGAACGGGCCGGTGAGGTGGGACAGGTCGTTGAAGCGTTTCTCGGTGACGACCGTCGCCGCCTCGGCCTCCGCCACGCCCCGCAGGACGTGCACCTTCCGGAAGCCCTCGCGCTCCAAGTGCCGCAGGGAACGGCGGAGTTCGCGGGTGTGCCGCTGAATCACCCGGCGCGGCATGTCGGCCCGGTCGGTGCGCGCCGCGTTACGCTCGGCGCACACCTCCTCAGGGACGTCGAGGACGATCGCGATGGGCAGCACGTCGTACTGTCTGGCGAGTTCGACGAGCTGGCGACGGCTCTCCTGCTGCACGTTCGTCGCGTCGACCACCGTGCGTCGGCCCGCCGCGAGCCGCTTGCCCGCGATGTAGTGCAGGACGTCGAAGGCATCCCGGCTGGCGCTCTGGTCGTTCTCGTCGTCGGCGACAAGGCCGCGGCAGAAGTCGGACGAGATGACCTCGGTGGGCTTGAAGTGCCTGCGGGCGAAAGTGGACTTGCCCGAGCCTGAGGCGCCGATGAGCGCGACGAGCGAGAGGTCGGTGACGGGCAGGACGCGCCCCTTCACCACCGCAGTCCGATCCTGAGTCTCCGTCATGCTGCCTTCGCCTCCTTCTCGTTCCTGGTCCGTATCGTGAAGACGGCCATCTGCGTGGGCGGCCCCACCTCGGGATCGTCGGGACCGACGGGGCCGAACTCCACCGCGTACCCGTGCCGTTCGGCCACCGTCTCCGCCCACTCCCGGAACTCCGCGCGCGTCCACTCGAAGCGGTGGTCGCCGTGCCGTGCGTGCCCGGCCGGGAGGGTCTCCCAGCGCACGTTGTACTCGACGTTCGGCGTGGTGACGAGCACGGTCCTGGGGCGGGCCGAGCCGAACACCGCGTACTCCAGGGCGGGCAGCCGCGACAGGTCGAGGTGCTCGATGACCTCGCTGAGCACGGCGGCGTCGTACCCCTTGAGCCGCTTGTCGGTGTACGCGAGGGAGCCCTGGAAGAGGCTGACCCGCGATGCCTGCCGCTCCCCCATGCGGTCCAGCTTCAGACGGCGCGAGGCGATGGTGAGCGCGCGCATCGACACATCGACGCCCACGATCTCGGTAAAGGCCGGGTCCTTGAGCAGTGCCTGCACCAACTGGCCCTGTCCGCAGCCGAGATCGAGGACCCGGGCGGCGCCGGACTCCTTGAGCGCGGCGACGATCGCCTCCCGGCGCCGTACGGCGAGCGGGGTCGGCTTCGCCTCGTTCTCGGCCTCCGCCTCGACCGCGTTGTCGATCTCCTCGACCTCGCTGTCGTCGGCCTCGGCCAGCCGTACGAGCTCCAGCCGCTCCATGGCCTGGCGCGTGAGCGACCAACGGCGGGACAGGTAGCGGCTGGTGATCAGCTTCTGCTCCGGGTGGTCCGGCAGCCAGCCGTCCCCGGCGCGCAGCAGCTTGTCGACCTCGTCGGACGACACCCAGTAGTGCTTGGCGTCGTCGAGCACCGGGAGCAGGACGTAGAGGTGGCGCAGCGCCTCGGCCACCGTCAGCGCCTCCGACTCCAGGACGAGGCGTACGTAGCGGGAGTCGCCCCACTCGGGGAACTCCGCGTCCAGCGCCACGGGCGCCGCCGTCACCGTCCAGCCGAGCGGCTCGAAGAGGCTTCGTACGAGATCGGGGCCTCCGCGTGCGGGCAGCGCGGGTACCTCTATGCGCAACGGGCGTTTCTGCTCCGGGAGTTCGGGCCTGGCCTTGCACTGGCCCCTCATCGCGCTGGAGAACACGCCGCTCAGCGCCACGGCGAGCAGGGAGGAGGCCGCGTACGGACGATCGTTGACGTACTGCGCGAGCGCCGCGTCGGGTGCCCCGCCCCGGCCCTTGCCCTTGCGCCGCCGGACCAGCGCCACCGCGTCGACCTCCAGCAGCAGCGCGGCCGTGCACCGCTCGGGGCTCGCCTCGGGGTAGAGGACGTGCGCCGTGCCGTACGAAGTGGAGAACGCCTGCGCGTTGTCGGGATGCTTGTGCAGCAGGAAACCGAGGTCGGTCGCGGGGCGTTCGGGGGTACCTGTGGTGGTGATCGTCAGAAACATGCAAGCACCTCTGTCGGGGCACCTCTGTAGGGCCGGACGCACGAAAGCCCCCAGGAGGTGATCCTGGGGGCTCGGCAGGACGCCTTCACCTTGCCATACGACGGCCGTCCGCCGCCTGCGCATATTCCGGTGGGACTCCGGCCGCTGGTCGTGACGACGACACGAGGGTTACGAGAGCTGTGACTGCACGTGGGCGGAGATGAACTCCAGGTGGTCCAGGTCGTCGAGGTCGAGGATCTGGAGGTAGAGGCGCCTGCAGCCGATCTCGGCGTAGCGGCCGATCTTGTCGACGACCTCGGCCGGGGAGCCGGCCAGGCCGTTCGCCTTCAGCTCCTCGACCTCGCGGCCGATGGCGGCGGCGCGGCGGGCCACCTCCTCGTCGTCCTTGCCGACGCAGACGACGAGGGCGTTGGAGTACGTCAGGTCGTCGCCCTTGCGGCCCGCCTCCTCGGCGGCGGCGCGCACCCGGCCGAACTGGCGCTCGCTGTCCTCGACGGAGGCGAACGGCATGTTGAACTCGTCGGCGTAGCGGGCGGCGAGCGCGGGGGTGCGCTTGGCGCCGTGGCCGCCGATGAGGACCGGCACCTTGGACTGGGCCGGCTTGGGCAGGGCGGGTGAGTCGGTGAGGTCGTAGTAAGTGCCGTGGTAGCTGAAGGTCTTGCCGACCTCGGTCTCCCACAGGCCGGTGACGATCGCCAGCTGCTCCTCCAGGCGGGCGAACTTCTCCTTGGGGAACGGGATGCCGTACGCCTTGTGCTCCTCCTCGAACCAGCCCGCGCCCAGGCCGAGTTCGACGCGTCCACCGGACATCTGGTCCACCTGCGCGACCTGGATGGCGAGAACGCCGGGCAGCCGGAAGGTCCCGGCGGTCATCAGGGTGCCGAGGCGGATGCGCTTGGTCTCCCGGGCGAGCCCGGCGAGGGTGGTCCAGGCGTCGGTGGGGCCGGGGAGGCCGTCCACCGAACCCATGCGGAGGTAATGATCGGAACGGAAGAAGGCGTCGAAGCCGAGGTCCTCGGTGGCCTTGGCGACGGTGAGAAGGGTGTCGTAGGTCGCCCCCTGCTGGGGCTCGGTGAATACACGAAGGTCCATGCGTCCATCCTGCACGCTCGGGTACGGGTCAACCTCACCGGTGCCGCCGGTGCCCCGCCACCACGGTCGAGTGAAAAACCGTCAACCCCGTGCCGCACCATGCCCGCGCCAGTGACCCGCCCGAACGGTGATCGTTGGCGTGGGCGGAGCCGGACCGCCCGGCACCCGTCGCCGGCGGCCGCTGCCGGGGCGCTTTCGCTCGCGGGCCCCTCGCGGGGGCCGAGGAGGCCGTCATGTCCCAGGAAGCCGTGCCGGAGCAGACCGTACCCGCTGCCCAGCCCAAGGGGCTGCTCCAGCAGATGGAGGAGCTGATGGCGGCCCTCAACGCGGACCTCTCCCAACTCGACGCCGATCTCTCCGACTCCCGGCCCACGTCGACGGACGGGGCGGAGTCCGTCTGACGTCGCTGTCCCGCGCGTGTGACGCTTCGCTGACCGCACTCACCGACCGCACCTCACGGTCCCGCGCCCGGCCGCCCGACGGCCGGGCGTTCGCTGTTCCGGGGGCGTCCTCGGGGGCGCGATCCCGGCGGAGGGGGCGTGACGGTGTCGGGGACGGCTTCGGTCGTTGAGTGACCGTTGGGTGGGGCCTTCCCCCTCCCCCCACCCCCCACCCCGAAGGCCAGCTCCCCACGACGCCCCTCACCCCGCCGCCGAGTCCCGTTCCGGCAGGATCTCGTCGCGGTCGGCCAGGCGGCGGAGCATTTCGAGGACTCGGTCGCGGGACTCGTCGGCCGCGTCGATCGCTTCCATGCACTGCCAGTACGTGCTCTCCTCGTCCGCCGCGGAGGCGATGCCGACCAGGGCGATGCCGACCTCGCCGAGGAGGACGCCGAGGCAGAGGAGGGCCTGGCGGGCGTCGCCCAACTCGGTGAGCCGGGCGGCACGCAGGCTGCTCACGTCGAGGGGCGGGGCGTCGAGGATCCCGCAGCCTCTGCCCGCCAGTTCGGTCAACCCCAGCGCCTCGCCGCGCAGTTCGGGCGGACCCGACACGGCCAGGCGGCTGCCTATCGCCTGAGCCAGGGCCTGCGCCTGCCACGCCTCCGTCATGATCTGAGATTCCTCGCCGCTTCCCGCCAGGGCACGCCTGCTCGCCACGATGAGCCGCACCGCGTCCATGCGCTGCCCCTGTCTGCCATGACGCGCTCTTCGCACGTCCGCCCGAACTCCACTTGTCCACTACCCAGAGTGAGAGCCCGCGAGACGAAACGCCAGAGGAAATCCGAAATCTGTGGACACTTAATCGACTGTGGACAACCTGTTAACTCCGGAGAGTGACAATCGGATTCAGAGCTTCCCGAGGGAGCCGTCCTGAACGGATGTCCATCACGGCTCCTCCGGCACCGGAAACCTCCGCTCGTTCCGGTCGATCTTCGCGTCCAGTGCCGCCAGCGCGTCGATGCCGAGCACCTCGCAGAGCTGAAGCAAGTACGCGAGCACATCGGCGACTTCGTCTGTGACCCGGTGGGCCCTGTCCGGGTCGGACATCACCCGGGCCGACTCCTCCGGCGTCAACCACTGGAAGATCTCGACGAGTTCGGACGCCTCGACGCTCAGCGCCGCGACGAGGTTCTTGGGGGTGTGGTACGGCTGCCAGTTGCGGGCCGCCGCGAAGTCGGCGAGCCGACGCTGCAGGGTCGCCACGTCCAGTTCTTTCACGGGACCCAGGTCTATCACCGCCGTACGACAACCAACCCTCTCACCCGTCCAGGTCCACCACCGTCACCCCCTCCACCCCCGCGGCCCAGGACGCGTCGCTGACCGCCCCCACCAGCCGGATGTGCCCGCGCTCGCACATCCGCGCCGCCAGCCGCACCAGCTCCCCCGTCTGCCGGGCGTCCAGGGCCCGGTCGAAACCGTCGGCCAGGACGGTCAGGGTCTGGAGGGCCGCGGGCACCTCGCCCACCGGGTCGACCTCCAGGACCCCGGGGCCGGTCAGCAGCACCAGAGCCAGCGCCAGGTAGCGCAGTTCGCCGTCGCCGAGCAGGCCCAGCGGTGTCCGTACCCCGTCGCCCCGGTCCAGCAGGGCCCGTACCGTGCCGTCCCCGAGGGACTCGGCGCGTACGTCCGTGACCGGGCCGGCGCACCCGGCGTGGACGGCGCCGGTCAGCAGGGCGTGCCGCCGCCCGCACTCCGTCCGGGTCCGCCACAGCACTTCGGCGAGGTTGCCGCAACCCGTCAGCAGCCGGCCCGCGACCAGGGGCACCGCGCCGCGCATGTGCTCGGGCCGTGGGTCGCAGGCGAAGACGGACCGCAGCGCGACCACCGTCTGCTCGGCGGCGGCGAGGACCTGGCGCTGGCCGTCCGTCTTGCCCGCGACGCGCAGGGGAAGCAGAGCCGTGCCGAGGCGGTCGTCGGGCAGCGGGCCCTTGGTGACCGGCGCCGAGCCCGCCGTGTGCCAGGCCGCCTGGACCACGGGCCGGCTCGGGTCCCGCAACGCCGTCTCCAGCAGGACCTGCCGCCCCGCGGTCAGCCGCTCGCCCGCGATACGCAGCTCGGGCTCGACCTGTACGGCGACGTCGAGCCGTACCGGCCCCTGAGGACCGTCGGTCGTACAACCGATCCGGAAACCGCGTCGCCGCTGGTGGTCGGGGAGCGCCCGCTCGGGCACGCACGCGACCGGGTTCGGGAACACCTCCCCCAGCTCGGCCCCGCCGCCGAGCCGCGCCAGTGCCTCGTACGCCTGCAGGGCGGTCGATTTCCCGCTCCCGCTGCTTCCGGCCAGGAAGGTCAGCCGTCCCAGCGGGAGGACGGCTCCCCGGTGCCCGGCGAAGGCCGAGAGCCGCAGCTCGGTGACGCTCGGCCGGTCCGGACGGGCCCGCGTGTCCGCACCGGCCTCTGGGAGAGACACGGACGGCAGAACCGAAGGGGAAGGAGCAGGGAGTGGGGGTGGGGATGACAGCGTCATATCCGGACCGTATGGCCGCCCCGCCGGGGCGAACCGTTCCGCCCCCACGACCTTCCTACGATCGGGGGACCGGCCCGGCCGTCACACCCCGGAAGCCCCCGGCGCCCCCGGCATCCCGGCCCCCTCCATCAAGCCCCGCACCTCGGTGCCCGGCGGGGTGAGAAGGAACACGTTCCGGTCGACCCGGTGCATCCCGCTCGACAGCCCGAAGACGACCCCGGTGCTGAAGTCCAGCACCCGCTTGGCGACCTCGGTCTCCGCGCCCGTCAGGTCGAGGAGGACCGGGATGCCCGCCATCAGGGTCTCGGCGACGTCGCGGGCGTCGGCGAACACGTTGACCCGCAGGACGACGAAACGGCGCCGGGCCTCCGTCTCGGCCTCGGGTATGGTCCGGTGGTCCACTGCGGACGGCCAGGCGTCCCGGCCCCGCAGCGGTACGACCTGGGCGAGCCCTTCCCACTGTTCGTCGGTGACATCGTGGCTGTTCACCGGCCCTCCCCATGGCTCGCACTGAATGTCTGCACCTGCCAATTCTTACGCATGGTCACCCGTTCGGCTCAACAGCGACACGGACCGCGACACCCTCACGCGTCACATCGGCCGGATCGTGTCCTCACACTCCTTGAACGACGACTGTGCAGCGGGCGTAACCCCTCATGATCAGGTCATGTGACATTGACGTAACGGGCAATTCGTACACTCACGGTCGTCAGGTTCGATCGGAGAGGGGCATTCGTGGCCGCACAGGGCGCGCAGGGCACCGGCACACAGGTGCGGACGGTGTGCTCGTACTGCGGGGTCGGGTGCGGGATGGTCCTCGACATCGGGATGGGTCCCGACGGCCGGCGCACGGTGCTGAAGGCGTCCGGGGACAAGGCCCACCCCGCGAACTTCGGCCGGCTCTGCACCAAGGGCGCCACCACGGCCGACATGCTCGCCGCGCCCGGCCGTCTGACCACGGCGCTCGTCCGGGACGACCGCGGCGACGAGCCCGTCCCCGCCCCCGTGGACACGGCGGTCCGCGCGACCGCCCGCCGGCTGCGCGCGATCATCGACGAGCACGGACCCGACGCCTTCGCCTTCTACGTCTCCGGGCAGATGAGCCTGGAGGCCCAGTACCTGGCGAACAAGCTGGCCAAGGGGTTCATCCGCACCAACCAGATCGAGTCGAACTCCCGGCTGTGCATGGCCAGCGCGGGCACCGGCTACAAGCTCTCGCTGGGCGCGGACGGGCCGCCCGGCTCGTACGAGGACCTCGACAAGGCCGACGTCTTCCTGGTCATCGGCTCGAACATGGCCGACTGCCACCCCATCCTCTTCCTGCGGATGATGGACCGGGTGAAGGCGGGCGCCAAGCTCATCGTCGTCGACCCGCGGCGGACGGCGACCGCCGACAAGGCCGATCTGTTCCTGCGGATACGGCCGGGTACGGATCTCGCGCTGCTCAACGGGCTGCTTCACCTGCTGCACGAGAACGGGCACACCGACCCCGACTTCATCGCCGCGCACACCGAGGGCTGGGAGGCGATGCCCGGCTTCCTCGCCGACTACCCGCCCGCCGCCGTCGCCGGGATCACCGGCATCCCGGAGGAGGACATACGGGAGGTCGCCCGGCTCATCGGTGAGGCCGGTGAGTGGACGAGCTGCTGGACCATGGGGCTCAACCAGTCCACGCACGGCACCTGGAACACCAACGCGCTCATCAATCTGCATCTGGCGACGGGTGCCATCTGCCGCCCCGGCAGCGGGCCGTTCTCGCTCACCGGGCAGCCCAACGCCATGGGCGGGCGCGAAATGGGCTACATGGGGCCGGGGTTGCCCGGTCAGCGGTCCGTGCTCGTCGACGAGGAGCGGGCGTTCGTCGAGGAGCTGTGGGATCTGGCGCCGGACACGATCCGCAAGGACGGGGTCGGCAAGGGCACCGTCGAGATGTTCCAGAAGATGGCCGACGGGGAGATCAAGGCCTGCTGGATCATCTGCACCAACCCCGTCGCGTCGGTGGCCAATCGGAAGACCGTGATTGAAGGGCTGGAGGCCGCCGAGTTCGTCGTCACGCAGGACGTCTTCGCCGACACCGAGACCAACGCGTACGCCGATGTCGTCCTGCCCGGCGCGATGTGGACCGAGTCCGAGGGCGTGCTCGTCAACAGCGAGCGCAACCTCACGCTCGCCCGGCCCGCCGTCGATCCGCCCGGCGAGGCGATGGCCGACTGGCGGCTGATCGCGGCGGTCGCCTGCGAGATGGGGTACGAGAAGGGGTTCTCGTACGACAGTGCCGAGCAGGTCTTCGAGGAGATCAAGCGGGCGTGGAACCCCAAGACCGGGTGGGATCTGCGGGGAGTCACGTACGAGCGGCTGCGGTCGGTGTCCGTGCAGTGGCCCGCGGCTTCGGAGGACGGGGCGGATCGGAACCCCATTCGGTATGTCGAGGGTGGAGGCGAGAGCGGTGGGCGGCCCGTCTTTCCGACCGCGAGTGGGCGGGGCGTGTTCTTCGCACGGCCGCACATGGCTCCCGCCGAGATGCCGGACGACGACTATCCGTTCGTGCTCAACACCGGGCGGTTGCAGCATCAGTGGCACACGCTGACGAAGACGGGGAAGGTCGCCAGGCTCAACAAGCTGAATCCCGGGCCGTTCGTGGAGGTGCATCCGCGGGACGCTGCCGCGTTGGGGGTGGTGGACGGGGACTTCGTCGAGGTCGCCTCGCGGCGGGGGCGGGCGGTGTTGCCGGCGGTGGTGACGGATCGGGTGCGGATGGGGTGTCTGTTCGCGCCGTTCCACTGGAACGACCTGTTCGGGGAGTATCTGAGCATCAACGCGGTGACGAGTGACGCGGTGGATCCGCTGTCGTTCCAGCCGGAGTTGAAGGTGTGTGCGGTGGGGGTGGCCAAGGTTTCCTCGCCCCCGCCGCCCCTACCCGTCCCATCCCTGGGGGCTCCGCCCCCAGACCCCCGTGTCGCCCTTGCGGGCTCGTCCTCACACGCCGGACGGGCTGAGGGAGGCGTGTTCTCGGACCCCGGACACGGCCTGTCCTCGGGTGACGGGCGGGGTGAAGACGGTGCCCTCGGTATGGCTGCCCTCGGGCTCGCCCCCTCTCCTCCCCCCGTCCTCTCCGCCCAGGAGCGCCAGTACCTCACCGGGTTTCTCGCCGGTCTCGGCTCGGGTGCCCCCGGCGTGCCCGTGCTTCCGCCCGACGCGCCCTTCAGTCCCGAGCACGCGCTGTGGGTGAACGGGGTGCTCGCGGGGATGTACTCGCGTTCGGCGCCGCCGATGGTCCCCGCGCCGGAGCCGACCGGGCGGGAGGTCGTCGTGTTGTGGGCCTCGCAGACAGGTACGGCCGAGGAGTTCGCGGTGGCGACGGCGGAGCGGCTGGCCGCGACCGGGCACCGGGCGAGGCTCGTCGGGATGGATGAGGCCGACCCGGGGCAACTGCCGCGTACGGCGGACTTGTTGCTGATCACGAGTACCTTCGGTGACGGGGACGCGCCCGACAACGGCTCCGGGTTCTGGGAGACGCTGTCCCACCGGGAGGCACCGCGCCTCGACGGTGTGCGCTACGCCGTGCTGGCCTTCGGGGACTCGTCGTACGACGACTTCTGCGGCCACGGCCGACGGCTGGACGCACGGCTCGACGAACTGGGGGCGGTGCGTCTCGCGCCGCGTACGGACTGCGAGCCCGACTACGAGCCCTCGGCGGGCGCGTGGCTCGACCAGGTGCTCGGGGCGCTGGGGACGGCGACGGAGATCCCCGCGCCCACCCGGTCGCCCCCGGCCCCGAAGCCCGCGCCCGTCACCGCCCGGCTGGTCGGCAACCGGCTGCTCAGCCTGCCCGGCGCGGGCAAGGAGGTACGCCGGTTCACGTTCGACACACGTGGGACGTCACTGACGTACGAGGCGGGAGACGCGCTCGGGGTACGTCCGGTCAACTCCCTCGACCTGGTGGCGGAATGGCTGGCGGTGACCGGGCTCGACGGGTCGGCCGCCGTGCAGGTGAACGGAGTCGGTGAGCTGCTCTTCGCCGAGGCGCTGCACCAGCATCTCGACATCACGAGGATCACCTCGGATCTGCTCCGCTTCGTCTCCGAACGGGCCCGCGACAACCGGGAGTTGAAGAAGCTGCTGCGGCCCGACAACAAGGACGGGCTGGCCAAGTGGTCGTGGGGGCGGCAGGCCGTGGACGTGGTCGCCGAGCACGACGTCCGGGCCTCCGCCCAGGAGTGGGCCGATGTCTTCAAGAGGCTCCAGCCCCGCTTGTACTCCATCTCGTCGAGCCCGCTGGTCGACCCGCACCAGGTGTCGCTGACGGTGTCCGTCGTGCGGTACGAGAATCTGCGCGGGCGTCCGAGGGGCGGAGTCTGCTCGCCCTTCCTCGCGGACGGGAAGCCGGACATGGAGGTGCCGGTGTTCGTGCAGCGGTCTGTGCACTTCCGGCCTCCGGCCGATCCCGCGACCCCGATGGTGATGGTCGGGCCGGGCACCGGAGTCGCGCCCTTCATCGGGTTCCTCCAGGAGCGGCGTGCGCTCGGCCACCGGGCGCCCAACTGGCTGTTCTTCGGCGAGCAGCACCGGGCCACCGATTTCTACTACGCGGACGAGCTGACGGGTTTCCGGCAGGACGGCACCCTCACCCGGCTCGACACCGCCTTCTCCCGTGACCAGCGTGCCAAGGTCTACGTCCAGGACCGGATGCGCGAGCACGGCCCCGAGTTGTGGCACTGGCTCCAGGACGGCGCCCGTTTCTACGTCTGCGGGGACGCCTCCCGGATGGCGAAGGACGTCGACCAGGCGCTGCGGGACATCGCCGTCGCGCACGGCGGGATGGGCGAGGCGGAGGCCGCCGCGTATGTGAAGCAACTGGCCGCGGACAAGCGGTACGTGCGGGATGTGTACTGAGGCGGACTCCTGGGACGGACTCCTCAGAGCGCCACGAGTGTCGTCTCCGTCGCCTTCACGCTGGTCCACACGGTTGTGCCGTCGGCCAGGCCCAGTTCGGCGGCCGCCTGCGGGGTGATCTCGGCGACGAGGTCGGGGGCCTGGTCCGAGGTGATCAGGACGCGGAGGCGGCTGCCGGTGGCGGTGATCTCGCGTACGGTGCCGGGCCAGACGTTGCGCGGGCTGCCCTCGGGGCGGTGCCGGTGGACGGAGACCGCCTCGGGGGCGATGATCGCGAGCGCGTCCGTGCCCTCCGGCAGGGGGTCCGCCACCGTCAACCGGCCGTCCGCGTCGGCGAGTTGGATTCCCTCGGCGGTGGACCGGCCGGGCCAGGCGTTCCGGCCGAGCATGCGGGCCACCCAGGGGGAACGGGGATGGCGGGTGATCTCAGCCGGCGTGGCGTCCTGGAGGACGCGGCCGTCGTCGAGGACGAGGACACGGTCGGCCAGTGACACGGCCTCGACCGGGTCGTGCGTGACGATCAGGCAGACCCCGCCGAAGCCGTCGAGGTGGCGGCGCAGCGTGTGCCGTACCTGGGCGCGGGTGGTCTGGTCGAGGGCGGCGAGAGGTTCGTCGAGGAGCAGGAGCCGGGGCCGGGCGGCCAGCGCCCTCGCCAGGGCCACGCGCTGGGCCTGGCCGCCGGAGACCTGGGGCGGCTTGCGGTGGGCGAGGTGGCCGACGCCGAGACGGTCCAGCCACTGCTGGGCGGTGCGCCGGGCCTCGGCCCGGCGTACACCGCGGGCGCGCAGGCCGTACGCGGTGTTCGCGAGGGCCGTGAGGTGCGGGAACAGCGCGCCGTCCTGCGGGACCCAGGCGACCTCGCGGCGGTGCGGGGGGAGGTCGGTGACGTCGGTTCCGCCGAGGCGGAGCCGTGCGTGGGCGCGGGGCGTCAGGCCGAGGAGGGCCTTCAACAGGGTTGTCTTTCCGGCTCCGTTGGGGCCGATCACCGCGAGGGTGGTGCCGGGTTCGGCGTCGAGGGTGAGTCGGGTGAAGCCGGTGACCTCGGCGTGCAGGGACCAGAGTTCCTTGGCGTCGGCGGGGAGTTCCTCCAGGACGTCTCGCGCTGCCGCCGTGTTTCCTTCCCCCGACTGCGACTGCGACTGCGACGGCGACTTGGCGGCGTACGGGCGGGCCGTCGGCGTACCCGACCACCGGCCCCGCAGCGCGACGAGCACCGCCATGGCGATGGCGAGCAGCAGGAGTGAGACCGAGGTGGCGGCCTCCGGGCTGTCCTGGAGGAGCAGGTACACCTGGAGGGGCAGGGTCTGGGTGGTGCCGGGGAGGTTGCCCGCGAAGGTGATCGTCGCGCCGAACTCCCCCAGCGCGCGGGCCCAGGTGAGGGCGGCTCCGGCGATCAGGCCGGGGGCCACCATGGGCAGCGTCACGGTGAACAGGGCGCGGACCGGGGAGGCACCGAGCGAGGCGGCGGTCTCCTCGTAGCGTGGGCGCAGTCCGCCGAGCGCGCCCTCCACGCTGATGATCAGGAAGGGCATCGACACGAAGGTGGCGGCGAGGACCGCGCCGGAGGTGTGGAACGGCAGCGTGATGCCGAACGTGTCCTCCAGCCAGGGCCCGAGGAGCCCGCGTCGGCCGAAGGCGAGCAGCAGCGCGACTCCGCCGACCGTGGGCGGCAGCACCATCGGCAGCAGGACGAGGGATCGTACGAGCGCCTTGCCGGGGAAGGGAATCCGGGCCAGTACCCAGGCCAGCGGCACGCCGAGGAGCAGGGAGAGCGCGAGCGCCCAGAAGGAGACGATCAGTGAGAGCCGCAGTGCCTCGGTGGTGGCTTCGCCGGTCAGGTGGGCGCCGAGGTCGCTCCATCGGGTGCGGACGAGGACGCCGGCGAGCGGCAGCACGAGGAACGTGACAGCGAGGAGGGCGGGGATCGCCAGGGTGAGGGGGGTGCGAGTCAGAGATTTCATGGGCGGCTCACCTGTGTCCTACCGCTTCCACGGGCTTCTACGGCTTCTCGAAGCCCGCGGCCAGCAGGAGCCGCTGGGCCTCAGGTGAGGAGAGCCAGGTCACGAAGGCCTCGGCGGCCTCGGGGTGTTCGGACTGCTTGAGAGTGGCGGCCGGGTAGGAGGCGATGGCGTTCTGGTCGTCGGGGACAGTGACCGTGTCGACCTTGTCCTCGGCGGTGGCGGCGTCCGTCTGGTAGACGATGCCCGCGTCGGCCTCGCCGAGTTCGACCTTGCTCAGCACCGCGCGTACGTTGGCCTCCTCGGAGACCGGCCGCACGGTGACCTGCTGGGCGTCGAGGATCTGCCGGCTGTAGCGGCCGACGGGGACCTCGGGGGCGGCGAGTACGACCTTCAGCCGGGTGTCGGCGAGGTCGTCCAGGCTGTCGATCTTCTCCGGGTTGCCCTCGCCGGTGGCGATGACCAGGCGGTTCTTTGCGATGACGGTGGGTGTGCCGGTGTCGGCCGCGAGCCCGTCCATCGTCTTGGTGTCGGCCGTGACGAGCGCGTCCGCGGGGGCGCCCTGCTCGACCTGCGCGGCCAGTTCCTGCGAGCCGGCGAAGGAGAAGGTGATCTCCGTGCCCGGGTGTTCCTTCTCGTACGCGGCCCCGGCCGTCCTGAAGACGTCGGTCAGCGAGGAGGCGGCGAGCACGGTGAGGTCGGCGCCCGAGCTGCCGTTGTCCGCCGTACCGCTGCCGCCGTCGCCGTCGTCGCTGCCGCAGGCGGCGAGCGGGACGAGCAGGGCTACGGCGGTCAGTGCGGTGGCGGTACGGCGGCGGGTGCGGAACATCCGGGCGGCTCCTGGGTATTACGTGGGGGCGGCGGGTGAGCCTCAGGTGCGGTCGACGTGGACGTTGGTCGACTTCACTCGGGCCGTGGCCCGCATGCCGACCTCCAGGCCCAGTTCCTCGACGGCTTCCCTGGTCAGCAGGGAGACCAGCCGGTGCGGGCCCGCCTGGATCTCGACCTGGGCCGCGACGTCGCCGAGCTTGATGGCCGTGACGATGCCGGGGAACGCGTTGCGGACGGAGGTGTACGGCTCCTCCTCCTCGCCGCCGCCGCTCTGCGCGAGTTCGACGGAGAACGCGGCGAGGTCCCGCCCGTCGATCACGCGCCGGCCGCTCTCGTCCCGGTGGGTCGCGATCCGGCCGGCGTCGGCCCAGCGGCGCGCGGTGTCCGCGCTGACGCCGAGGAGCCGGGCCGCCTGGCCGATGGTGTAGGACTGCATATGCGGAAGACTAGGCCGATCGATCCCGCATCTGCAAGGCTTTGGAGCTTCCACCATGGCAGATGCGAGACGGAGAGGGAGGCGACACGAGTGTCCGCCGTCACCGTGCCCGCGCCCCGCCCCCGCGTCCAGTACGAAGACGATCTTGCCCACGATGGTGCCCGACTCGGCGAGCCGCAGGGCCTCGGCGGCCTCGCTGAGCGGTACGCGGGCGGCGACCTGCGCGGTGATGGTGCCGTCGGCGAGCAGGGCGAACACGCGGGTGAGGTCGCGCCGCAGCCCGTCGTGGAAGGCATCGGCGCGGCGCTTGCCGGCCCAGATGTTGCAGAAGTGCGTACGGCGGCCGTTGGGCAGCGCGTTCCACAGGAGCAGACGGCAGACGAGCTTGAGGACGGGCAGCCGCGGCGACCGGCGACGACGTCCTTCGTGGCCGCCGTACCGTACGAGACGAGGGTGCCGCCCTTCGCGAGCAGTCCGAAGGAGTCGGTGATGCCGTCGCCGCCGATGTGGTCGAAGACGGCGTCGGCCCTGCCGGGCGCCAACTCCCGTATGAGGGCGGGGGATCGGGTGAGCGGTAGTCGACGGGTTCGGCACCGAGGGCGCGTACGGCGTCGTGGTGGCGAGGCGAGGCCGTACCGATGACGCGTACTCCGGCGTGGACGGCGAGCTGGACGAGGGTGCTGCCGACGCCGCCGTTCGCGCCGTGCACGAGCACGGTCCCACCGGCGCGGACCTCGGCGACGCGGTGCAGCATCTGCCAGGCGGTGATCCCGTTGACGACCAGCGTCTCGGCGTCGGCCGGGTCCAACCCGCCCGGGACCTCGACCAGTTCGGCGACCGGCAGCACGACCCGGCTCGCCCAGCCGCCGACCTTGGTCAGCGCGGCGAAGCGGCGGCCGACGAGCGTGGGTCCACGTCCGGTCCGACTGCGGCCACGACGCCGACCAGGTCGTAGCCGGGCACGAACGGGAACGGCGGCTGGTCGTAGTACTTGCCCCGGCGCATCTGCTGCTCGGCGAACGACACGCCCGAGGCCTCCAGCGCGAGCACGGCCTCGCCCACCGCGGGCTCGGGGGTGGGCCGTACCCGGACTTCGAGGCCGCCGGGCTCCACGATGCCCGGCAGGACGATCTCGGTGACGACGTCGGCGGCGGGGTTCACATGGCCGCAGAGAGCCGAACCGACAGCCAGGACACGCAGGGCGCCCAGGGCACCCAGGGCGGACCCGGCCTGCGCGACCGTTTCCATGCGCAGGTGCGGCAGGAGGTCAAGGCGGCGGCCCTGCGGCAGCTGGCCGAGGGCGGTCCGCAGGCGCTGTCCCTCAACGCCATCGCCAAGCAGGTGGGCATGACCGGGCCCGCGCTCCACCGCTACTTCGCGGGCCGCGACAGCCTGCTCACCGAACTCGTCGTCGACGCCTACCAGGACCTCGCCACCGCCCTGGCCGGCGCCGCCGACCGTGCCCCCCACGGCCGACGCGCCCGCCCGCCTGGCCGCCGTGGTCGACGGCTACCGTTCCTGGGCCCTGGCCGAGCCCCACCGCTACCGCCTGCTGTTCCGGGCGCCTCTGCCCGGCTACGACGCCCAGTCCACCGACCTGGTCGAGGCCTCGCAGCGGGCCATGAACGTCGTACTGAAGGTCGTCGCCGACATCCCCACCCCTCCCGCGCCCGCCCAACACGGCGACCGAGTCCGAGGCCTGGCTGCGCCGCCGGGACGTCGACTCCGTACCGTCGGCGGCCGCCGCCCACTCCACGATTCTCTGGGCCCACCTCCACGGCCTGGTCTCCCTGGAGATCGAGGGCAACTTCACGTCGATGGGGCTCGATCCGGCACCGCTCTACGAGGTCGAGGTGCACGGCCTGATCGCCTCGCGCGGGTGACCGTGCGGCGGGCGCATCCCGCAGCTGCACACACTGCCGCCGGGGCCGTGGCGGGTGACGCGGAGCGTCGGCGACCGACGACAGCGCCGCTGAATGCACCCCCTCCGGGAGAGCCCGTGCCGGCCCCCGCGGCCCAGGCGTGACCCGCCGGACATGCCTCAGGTTTCCGCCCGGGTCTCCCTTCCCAGGGCCGTCGGCAGTTCTGCCCGTCGCCGTATCCGCAGCTTGCGGTATGTGCTGGTCAGGTGGGTCTCGACCGTGCGGCGGGCCAGGTGGAGCAGGTCGGCGATCTCCGTGTTGGTGCGGCCGTCGGCGGCCAGTCGGGCGATGCGGCGTTCGCTGTCGGTGAGGGAGCCGGAGCCGGTGAGGGGGGTGGCCGGGCGGCGGGCGCCGCCCACGCGCAGGGCCTCCTCGGCGAGGGTCCTCAGCCGTACGGCGCCCAGCCGTTCGGCGCGCTCGGCGGCCTCGCGGAGGCAGTCACGGGCGCGGGCCCGTTCCCCGGCGGCGGTGAACCGGCGCCCCTGGGCGAGCAGTGCCGGGATCAGCTCGGTGTCGACGTCGGCGTCACGCAGGATGCGTACGGCCTCGTCGACGAGTTCCAGGCCGCGCCGTCCCCCGGTCGCCGTGCCCAGCACCCGCAGGGAACGGCCCACCGTGCGGGGCGTGTTCCACACCCGGGCCAGGCGCAGTTCCTCCTCGGCCAGCGCGAGCGCCTCCTCGGGGCTGCCGAGAGCGAGACGGCACTCGGCGGCGGCCGTCCGCCACGGGGTGACGACCGGGCTGACGACCTCGCGGGCCGCCTGGCGCCGTCCGCACTCCAGGAACTCGTGGAGCGCGCCCGCCGGATCACCCGTGGCGGCCCGCAGCACGCCCCGCGCGTACAGGAACCGGTTCAGCTCCCAGGAGTCCGGCGCCCGGCTCAGCTCGAAGGCGTCCGCGAGCCGCCACGCCTCCTCCGTACGGCCGGTCTCGACGAGGGCCAGCAGGGTGTGGGCGTCGGCGTTGGACGGTCCGGAGCCCCTCTCCACGGGCCAGGCGCCGTTGTCCGCTCCGGCGAGGAGCCATACGTGGTCGCCGCGGGCGGCGGCGATGTCGGTACGGGTGTCGAGGAGTGCCCTGTGCATCGGGTGCAGGAGCGAGGGGCGCTGGCCGGCCAGGCCGCGCGCCACGAGCCGTTCGGCCTCGTCGAGTTCGTCGGCCCACTGGGCGACCGCGGCGGCCGTGCCCAGCAGGAAGGGCTCGGTCAGCGGGTCGGCGGGCTCGGCGAGCAGGGCGAGGACCCGTTTCATCGCGTCCTGGGCCGAGGTCAGCCCGGCCGTCGCCGCGTGCCGGACGAGCAGCGCCTGTCCCGCCGTGTCGATCAGCTCCGGCGAGCGCTCGGCGGTGTCGGACAGACACCGGTACACCTCCTGTCGTACCGCCTGGTCGTGGTCGGAGAGCAGCGCGGAGGCGTTCTGCACCGTGCGGACCAGGTCGGGGCGGCCGGTCAGCTCATCGTCCAGGGTGCGCAGCGCCTCGACGGCGGCGCGGGCCTTGCCCCGGCCGACCAGGGCCGTGCCGAGGGCCAGCGCCGCGCGCACCCGGTTCCGTGGCTCGCCCGGCAGCCGCAGCGCCTCGATGAACCGTGACAGTCCGGCCGGGGAGGCGGACGAGGCCGATGAGAGCTGGACGGCGTACTCCAGTGAGCCCAGTTCGATGAGCAGCCGCTGCCGGGCGTCGTCGGACATCGGCTCGTCCAGGGCGCGACGCAGATACGCGACCGCGTCGGCGCCGCGGGCGGCGTGTACGGCCATGGTGGCGGACTCCTGCAGCACGGCCATCGCCCACGGCGCGCCCACGGTGTCCGCCCGCAGCAGCTGCCGGGCCACCGTCTCCGTCTCGGCCCCGCGCCGCAGCATCGCCTCGGCCGCCGCCCGGTGCACCGCCTGCCGCCGCGCCGCCGACACGCCGGTGAGCACCGCGTCCCGCAGGAGAGGGTGCGCGTAACGGGGACGGCCACCGGCATCGGGGCGCAGCAGCCCGAGCCGCGCCATCGCGGTGAGCCAGCCGGTCACCCGGGCGGGGTCGGCGCCGGTCATCTCGGCGAGGAGACAGGGGAGGTCGGTCCAGGCGGGATCGGGGGTGAGGGTGGGGGCAGGGACGCGTACAGAGTTGAGGGCGGGGACGGGGAAGGGGGCGTGCGTAGGCCCGGAGGAGCTTGCCGAGGGATCCCTCCGAGGGCATTCCGGGACGTGCGCGGAGGGTCCGCTCCGGATGCCGCCGGGCGTGCTCACCGAAGGGCCGCTCGATGTGCCGTACGACGTGCCGTACGACGTGCTCGCCAGGAAACCGCTCCAAGCACCGCCCAGCACGCTCGCCGCAGCACCGCTCGAAATACCGCCCGGCCTCGTCGCCGGGGAACCGCTCCGGACACCGCCGGGCGTGCTCGCCGAACGGCCGCTCGATGCGCCGTACGACGTGCTCACCCGGGAACCGTCCGAAGTACCATCCGGCGTCGTCGCCGGGGAACCGGTCCCGATGCCTCCCGGCGCACTCCCCGAGAGGTCCCTCGGCGTGCCGTTCGGCGCGGCACCGGGGCCCGTGGCCGACCAGCCCTCGTCGAGGGCCGCCAGTGCGCGTGCCACCTCGGCTGTTGTGGTGCCGGTGCTGTCCAGCCACCAGGAGACGGCAGCCGGGTAGGCGCCCGGGTACAGGGCGGCGCTGGTCTCCGGGAGGGTCGTGGGGCGGCCGGCGGCGCGGAGGTCGTCGAGCAGGGCGTGGAGCAGCAGCGGGCTGCCCGCGCCGGCGCGTACACAGTCGTCGACCCAGTGCGGGGAGACGTCGGGACAGGCCGTGCGGACCAGCGCGGCCGCCGACGCGTCGGTCAGCGGGGCGAGGGTGTGGGTGCGCACGAGGGTGGGCGAGAGCGCATGGGTCAGGCCGGCCGACGGTGGGGCGATGTCGTACTGGCTGCGCTCGGTGACCACCAGCAGTGCGGGTAGTCCGTCGATCCGCCGGGCAGCCTCGGTGAGCCAGCGGCGCGAGGCGCCGTCGGCGAGGTGGACGTCGTCCACGGCGACCAGCAACGGGCCCTCGGCGGCGTACGACCGCAGCAGCCGCCACAGCCGCGCGGCGCTCGCCCGCTCGTCCGCGTTCACCGAGAGATCCGCGAACTCCGATACGGGGCCGAGGAATTGGAGTACGGCGGAGAAGGGCAGCGCGGTGTCCTCGGGAGAGCAGCGGGCACGCAGGACACGCATGCCGTGCGCCTCGGCGTGCTCGACCGCGGCCTCCAGTACGGCGGTACGGCCGGTGCCGGTGGCCCCGCGCAGCAGGACCAGCCGGCCGGTGCCGGCGCGGGCCCGCCCGGTCTCGGCGGCGAGCAACTCGTACGCTTCCTCGCGTTCACGCAGCGGTCCGGACATCGCTGCCTCCTGTCATGGACGTGATGATCCCCGCTGTCGAGGACGTGCCGGACGCCGCCTCGGTGACGTGACGAACCCCACGGACCGGGGCGGGAACCGATCCCCCGCCGAATCCATACACGCCCGTTGACCTGCCTCGATACCCGAGATCGGCACGCCTGTCGTGGTCGTCGTACGGCCGTTCTCGTGGTCCGACTCGTGGTGCTCCACGATTGCCCGCGCGCCATCCGTCACACGAGTGTGGACGGCGCACGCCTGTCGCCGACCCCACAGGGGTGGCGGCCCGTGAACTTGGGGAGCATTGGTTGCACAGTTCATTACGGACCACAGGCTCCGGTACGGCCGTTGTCGGGCGCCGTGTACCGGTGGCCGTACACGCGTCGGACCCGATCTCCCGGGAGGGCGCGGTCAGCCAGTTGCGCCGGCACCCGGAGATCGACCTCCGCGAGGAGACCGGGCCGGACACCGTGGCACTGCTGATCGACGACACGCTCAACGAGGGGGCGCTGGCACGGCTGCGCCGTGTCGTGCGCGGGGAGGGCGCACGCGCGGTCCTGGTCGTGGGGGCGATCCGCGAGACCGAGCTGCTCGATGTCATCGAGTGCGGGGTCGGAGCGATCGTCTGGCGCCGCGAGGCCACCGCGCACCGCCTGGTGCAGGCCGTACTGGCCGCGTCCCGTGGCGACGGCGACCTGCCCTCGGACCTGCTGGGCCGGCTCATCAACCAGGTGGGCACGCTGCACCGCACCCATGCCGGCCGGTCCGGCACCCCCGCCTCGGGGCTCACACCGCGTGAGGCGGACGTCCTGCGACTGGTCGCCGAGGGGCTCGACACCGGAGAGATCGCCGGCAAGCTGTCCTACTCCGAACGCACCGTCAAAAACGTCATGCACGGGCTCACTACACGGTTGCACCTGCGCAACCGGGCGCATGCCGTGGCATATGCACTCCGGGAAGGCTACATCTGACCGAACGGGCAACCGAATTCGGGCCCCACGGGCAGCCTGGTCTGCCCGGCGTCCGTCCCCCGGGCGCCTGCGCAACGGACGGCGCAACGGGCACGATCGGGTCCGGCGGCACGACATCGGTGTCCGGCCGCACGGCAGCGCACGGCAGAGCGGGAGCACGACGGTGATCCACGAGCACGAGGTGGACGAAGTCCTCAAGGACATGACCGTCGAGAGCCTGTGCGCCGCGGCCGTCTCGCACAGCGACAACACCGCCGCCGACCTGCTGCTGGAGCAACTCGGCGGGCCCACGTCGGTCACGGACCGGACGGTCGGCGAGAAGACCGGCACCGGTGGCTACCGCACCACGAACGACGTGGGCATCGCCCGGCCGCCCGGCGCGGCCCCCCTGGTGCCGGCGGCGCTCTCCACGAGAGCCGGCCCCTAGGCGCCCGCGGACGAACCCCTCCTCGCCCGCACCGCCACGATCGTGGCCGAAGCCCTCACCTGACCGACCGCTCCCTCACACCGCCGGTTCCCCAAACCGTCAGTTCCTCCCGCAATGAGCGTGATGAGACACCGACCCGTTCTGCCGATGCCCCCGATGACAGGGGCCGAGCCCTGTACGACGGCCTACGGCTTCTTCCTCGACGACTACGCCTCACGCAGCCCCGCCGTGGTCGCCGCCGAAGCGATGTGCCACCGCTGCCCACTGGTGCGCGCGTGCTTCATCTGGGCGCTGGCCCATCCGTCCATGGCCACCGACGGAATCTGGGGTGCCACCACACCCCCGCGGCGCAAAGAACTCCGCAAGCGGCTACGGCACCGACTGGGCCCCAAGGCGATGCGGCGGACGCTCCTGGCCGAATACGCCAAGGCCGTGGCGGAGTTGCCCGAATCCGCAGCGGTGGAGCGGACGCTGTAGCGTTCGTGAACAGCACCGTGCCCCCTCTGTTCCCACAGGAATGCGACGCCGTCGCCGTCTCATTGACCGGTGCCGTTTGTCCGTACATACTGTCGCCGCATTGGCTTTCCGTCACTTGCCTCGCCATGCGGCTCTCTCGCCTGGAAGGCACTCGATGTGAACGCTCGTATCAACGTGATCATCGCCGAGTCGTACGACACCAAGGAGTGGCTGCCCAAGATCGCCAAGGCGAACATGCTCAAGGCGATCGAGTCCGTCGGCCTGGGTGACATCGCCGCCGTCTACTCGGCGAACGACGGCATGGCGGGCGCCGTCATCGACGCGCTGAAGGAGGCGGGCGTCAGCGAGGTCCCGCCGGTGACCTGGCAGGACGCGGACCTGGCGGCGGTGCGGCGGATCATCTCGGGCGAGCAGTACGTGACGGTGTACAAGTCGTTCCTGCTGGAGGCGAACAACGCCGCGGACATGGCGGTGGCCAGGATCCAGGGCCGCTCGATCGAGTTCGAGGCGCTGACCCGTGACAGGGTCGACAGCCCGACGGATCAGGGGATCCGGTCGATGCTGGTACCGGTGGCCGCCCTCACGAAGGACAACATCAAGGACACCGTGATCAAGGACGGCGTCTACACCGTCGAGGAGATCTGCACCCCGGAGTACGAGGCGGACTGCGCGGCGATCGGCCTGACGTAGCCCGTGGGGCGGTCGGGCGTCCCGGCCCGCCCGTGGCGGAGTAGTCGACGAGGAGGGTCGGCACCCCACGCGCAGAAGGGCCGAACGGCCCTGGCCAAGGGTCGGTCCGGTCAGTCCGTGCCGAACTCCATCGCGGCGCGGTCCAGCAGCTCGTCGTCCTCGGAGACCTCGCCGCGGGAGGCGATGGCCTCGGCGCCGCCCTCCGGCATCTCCGGCATGGTCCCGATCAGCCCGGTCGCGGCCGCCTGGGCGGCACCGATGGCGGGGCTGCCGGTGCCGATCAGGCCCAGCCCGGCGTACTGCTCCAGCTTGGCGCGCGAGTCGGCGATGTCGAGGTTGCGCATGGTGAGCTGACCGATCCGGTCCACCGGACCGAACGCGGAGTCCTCGGTACGCTCCATGGACAGCTTGTCCGGGTGGTAGCTGAACGCCGGGCCCGTGGTGTCGAGGATCGAGTAGTCCTCACCGCGCCGCAGCCGCAGCGTCACCTCGCCGGTGACTGCCGAGCCGACCCAGCGCTGGAGGGACTCGCGCACCATCAGCGCCTGCGGATCCAGCCAGCGGCCCTCGTACATCAGCCGGCCGAGGCGCCGTCCCTCGTTGTGGTACTGGGCGAGGGTGTCCTCGTTGTGGATCGCGTTGACCAGGCGCTCGTACGCCGCGTGCAGCAGGGCCATGCCGGGCGCCTCGTAGATGCCGCGGCTCTTGGCCTCGATGATCCGGTTCTCGATCTGGTCCGACATGCCCAAGCCGTGGCGACCGCCGATGGTGTTCGCCTCCATCACCAGATCCACGGGGGAGTCGAACTCCTTGCCGTTGATCGTCACCGGGCGGCCCTGGTCGAAGCCGATCACCACGTCCTCGGTGGCGATCTCGACCTCGGGGTCCCAGAACCGTACGCCCATGATCGGGTTCACGGTCTCGACTCCGGTGTCCAGGTGCTCCAGGGTCTTGGCCTCGTGGGTGGCGCCCCAGATGTTGGCGTCGGTGGAGTAGGCCTTCTCCGTACTGTCGCGGTAGGGCAGGCCGTGGGCGAGAAGCCACTCGGACATCTCCTTGCGGCCGCCGAGCTCGGTCACGAAGTCCGCGTCCAGCCACGGCTTGTAGATCCGCAGGTGCGGGTTGGCGAGCAGGCCGTAGCGGTAGAACCGCTCGATGTCGTTGCCCTTGAAGGTCGAGCCGTCGCCCCAGATCTGTACGTCGTCCTCAAGCATCGCCCGGACCAGGAGGGTGCCCGTGACGGCGCGGCCGAGCGGCGTGGTGTTGAAGTAGGCACGCCCGCCCGAGCGGATGTGGAACGCCCCGCAGGTGAGCGCGGCCAGGCCCTCCTCGACCAGTGCCGCGCGGCAGTCGACCAAGCGCGCGATCTCGGCACCGTAGGTCTTCGCGCGGCCGGGCACCGAGGCGATGTCGGGCTCGTCGTACTGGCCGATGTCGGCGGTGTAGGTGCACGGGACGGCGCCCTTGTCGCGCATCCACGCGACCGCGACCGAGGTGTCGAGCCCGCCCGAGAAGGCAATGCCGACGCACTCGCCGTCGGGAAGGGAGGTGAGGACCTTAGACATAGGAAGAGTATGCATGTTCACGCATGATCATGCAAAGGTGCAGCACAGACCGGCGCCTCCGGAAAGCAACAGCTCAGGAGCCGTTCCCAACCGGCTCCAGCTCACGTGGACACGTTGCTCGCGCGGGCCTTCTTGGTGGTCTGACGCGGCACCTCTGACCCGTCCTGAAGGTCGGAAGCGAACACCTCGGCGGTCGCCTCGGCGGCAATGTCGCTCAGGTCTTCGTTGATCTCGTGGGCGACTCGCCTGGCATCCATCGCCAGCTTTACGGAGGACTTGACAGTCCCTCGAATGATCTTCTTGACGAGGGGCGCAGAAGCTGCCCCGACCAAGAATACGGGAATTACAGGAAGCATAGTCAGTGCAGCCTTTCTCGCAGCATTTCAGGTTTTCCCCGCCAGTGTCCTCAGAATCCGACTTTAGCGCCCCAAGAGCCCGCTTCACCAGGGTGAACTAGGACATTCACCCTTTCGAGTGCACCCTTGGTTGCGTTGATCTTTTCCACCTCCGTCTGACCTACCGTGCAGCAGAGGGCAAGCTGAAGGCAGCGTCTCCAAGTTCACATTGAGCCAGGAGTTAAACATGGAGAAATCCGCAACCGGCGATGCCGCTGCTGCGATGGAAACCGCAACGGAGGAAGTCCTTTATTCCGCTGAAGTGCGCCACGAAAAAGGAAAGTGCACGCTCACTATCAGCGACCACCTGCACGGCAGCGTGGAGGTCTACGTGGTGCCCAAGACGGCCGTAAAGAAACTCCCGTTTTATCTTGCGATGCTCAGGAGCAAACTCTGCTGAACGGCCCTTGGGGGCCGTTCGGCGTTGGCACAAAAACCAAATAAGGCGCCCGGGTCATGCCTGCCGCTGCGCCACCAGAGACGGGGTCGGCGGGGAGCCGGCGAGCAGGGAGTGGGCCAGAACGCTGTACAGGGTGTCGTTGGGGCCGTCGGCGATACGGAGCCCCCGGATGTCCCTGAGGCGCTTCTCCATGGGGGTGCAACGGGTGTATCCCTCGCTGCCGTGCAGTTGGAGCCCGATGTCGACGGCGCGGTAGGACGTGTCCGTGGCGAGGGCTTTGGCGGCGGAGCAGGCCGCCACGTCGACGCCGTCTCCGTCCTGCTTCAGCCCCTCCAGCCCCTCCAGCCGCTCCAGGAGGGAGAAGCACCAGGCGGTGGCTGCTTCGACCTCGGCTGCCGCGGTGCCGAGCCGGGACACGACGGAGGGAACGTTCGCCAGCGACGTCCGGCCGACACTGCGTCGGCGGGCACGGGCCATCGTCTCCTCGATCGCGGCGGTCGCCGCCCCCAGGCAGACCAGCGCCATCATCAAACGCCAGTTGGAGAAGTGCATGTCGAAGATCCGGCGGCCGTCGCCGGGTGCCCCGAGCAGAAGATCCTTGCTGATACGTACGTTGTCGAAGTACAGGTGGCCCAGGCTCCAACCACGAAGGCCGAGGGGGGCGGTGGTTTCGGTCACGATGCCGGCGCTCGCCGTCGGCACCCAGAGCGCCGACAGCGGCACCTCGCGCAGCCACATGTCGTCGGTGTCCCGCACGGCAGCCTGCTCCGGCCCGATCACCTTGCAGAAGACGACGAATCCGGTGGCCTCTTCCACCCGGCTGACCAGGCCCTTCGTACCGGACAGCAGCAGATGGTCGCCATGGTCGACCGCCACGGTCCGCAGGCCGCGCACGTCCGACCCGGAGTGCGGTTCGCTCGACGCCACGCCCGCCAGCTCGCCGAAGTCCACCACGCGCTCGCGGACCGCCTGTGCGACGTCGGGCGTGCCGTACCGCAGGGCCATGGCGCCGTGACCCGAGCTGAAGATCTCCCGCGCGTCGCAGTCCCGTCGCCCGGCCAGGAACATCGCCAGCCCTTGGGCCGTGCGCCCGAGGCCCGGGGGAACGACCGCGACCGGGTCCCGGGCCCCCGCGAGGCCACGACCGTTACCCGGCTCGCCGGTGGCGCACGTGAGGTCGAACCCCGTCAGCCCGGCTTGGGCGGCGCGCTTGCGCAGATCGAGCCAGGGCGGCCGGGCCGCAGCCTCCGTGACCGGCTCGGGCAGGTGCATGTCGAGGAAGGCGGTGACTCGGGAAGTGAAGTCCTTGAGAGCGGGGTGGCGGGAGAGAACGGCGCAGGATTCTGAGAGAAACACGGCGGTGTCCTAGACGGCTTGAGGGATGAGCGGGTGCACCGGGGGCGGAGTCCGCGAGCGGCTCGCCGATCGTTCATGGCGCGGAAACCGACGAGGTGTTGTCCGGTGGCCCAGCGCCGTTGATCTTCAGCACGTCGTGCCGTTCACCAGAGCCGGAGAGCCGGGCACTGGGTGGTCCGTACGTCGATGACCTCACCGTCCGCCGTCCATGGCCTCGGCAAGGCTGCGCGGCCGCATGTCGGTCCACACCTCGTCGACGTAGTGGAGGCACGCCTGCCGCGTGTCCTCCGGGTGGGCAACGGTCCAGCCGCCGGGTACATCGGCGAAGGCCGGCCACAGCGAGTGCTGGCCCTCGTCGTTGACGAGCACCAGGAAGCGGGCTTCATCGTCCTCGAACGGATTGGTCGCGTGCGTCATGTCAGCTCTCCTGGTTCTCATCACCGGGGCCCCGGTGAGCGGGGCGTTGGCAGAGGTGAGCGGGGAGGATCGGACGGACGGGATGAGCGCGTCCGGCGGGGTAGCGGGGCTCGCCGCGCCCGCTCCTGGAACAGCACGGGCACTGTGACGGCGTGGGGGTTCGGTCGCCCGCGGATCACCCGTGTCGAGTGACCGGTTGGCGCTCGGAGGGCTGGGCTCGGACACCCATCATGGCAGGTCAGCGGCTGTTCTCGGGGGGCTGCGATCCGCTGCCACCCGAACGAATGACAAACGGCTCGCAGGCCGGCGGGGACACGAAGTCCGCGTCGAGCGACAAGGAACACGCGGCGATCCATGGGGTGTGATCCATGGGGTGTTCAGTCGTCCTGTCGCATCCCCGCCGACCCCGGCGTCAGGCGAGTGCCGGTCTGCCGGCCTGCAACTCCCACAGGGTGGTGTAGGTACCGCCGCGTGTCACCAGCTCCTCGTGCGTACCTTGTTCGGCGACCAGTCCGCCGGGGCCCATGACGTAGATCTGGTCGGCGTTCTGGACGGTGGACAGCCGGTGGGCGATGACGACCATCGTGCGGTCCGTCCCGAACACCTGGAGGGCCTGCTGAATGATGGCCTCGGTCCCGTTGTCGACGGCGGAGGTGGCCTCATCGAGGATGATGACCGGTGGATCGCGCAGGATGGTACGGGCCAGCGCGATGCGCTGTTTCTGCCCGCCGGACAGTGCGGCGCCGCGTTCACCGACCCGAGTCGCGTAGCCGTCGGGCAGGGTGTCGACGAAAGCGTCCGCCCCGGCGGTGCGGGCAGCGGCGACAAGCTGATCCTCCGTGGCGTGGAAAGCGCCGTAGCGGATGTTCTCGGCGATCGTCGCGTCGAACAGGAACGGCTCCTGGGTGACGTATCCGATCGCGCGGCGCAGGTCGGGCAGGGCGAGGGTGCTTACGTCGGTGCCGTCGAGCAGCACCTTCCCCCGGTCGGGATGGTGGAAGCGCATGAGCAGTTTGGCGATGGTGGTCTTGCCCGCGCCGCTGGCGCCGACGATGCCGGTGGTCCGACCGGGCGCAATGACCAGGGAAGTGTCGCGGAGTGCCGGTGACCGACCGGCGTAGGCGAAGGTCACCTTGCGCAGTTCGATCTCCCCCTTCACCTGTTGGACGGGTACCCGGCGGCCTTCCGCGACGGGTTCGACGGGGAGGGCGTGCAGACGCTCCACCCGGTCCAGGGCGGTGACGGTGCGCTGGTACTGGTCGGTGGTGCTGCCCAGTCGGGACAGCCGCAGCATGGCGATGCCCGGCATTTCGATCAGCGGGCCGAAGGCCGCGGTCGACAGGGTGCCCCGCAGCACGGCCCGGCCGCCCAGCAGCACCGTGCCGACCAGGGCCGAACCACCGGCCAGTCGCAGGATCTGCGGCGGAATCGCCGCGCTGCGTCCGGTGGCGCGGTTGGCCTCGCTGCACTTGCGGTTCAGCTCGGCGATCCGTGCGATCTCGTGCTCTTCGCTGACCGCGGACTTGATGGTGGTGTGGGCATGGAGGTTCTCGGTCACCCGGCTGTTCAGCCGTGCCCGTTGCTCGTCGGAGGTGGCGTGGCCGGCGACCGCGCGCTCGTGGAAGCGGAAGGACAGCCAGGCGACGAGCGGAATCGGCGCGAAGGCGATCCAGGCGATCTGCGGAGCGAGCAGCAGGAACGCCGGGACGAGCAGCGCGAGGCTCGTGCCCATCTGGACGATGTCGTGCATGCTCGAACCGACGAAGGCGCCGATCTGGCTGATGTCCTCGGACATGACCGTGTTGACCCGGCTGACGCGCTCGTTCTCCAGGTCGGCCGGCGCCACCCGCTGGACGTGTTCGTAGGTGCGAGTGCGCCAGTCGTCCTCGATGTCCTGCGCCAGTTGGCGCCAGACGACACTGGCGCCGTAGCCGGAGGCGGCCATGGCGAGGCAGGCCATCCCGGCGGCACCGACGAGAAGCGACAACTGGGCGGTGACGCCGGCTACGCCGAGCCCGGCCAGGGTGGCGCTCCCGCCTCTGGCGAGCAGCAGCACGATCGACGGGCTCAAGGCGAACAGCGCCATCTCGCCCAGCTGCGAGAGTCCGGACAGCAACGCTGCCAGGCCGAACTTCCGCTTGTGCGGGCCGATGATGCGCCGCAGGGCATGGCGCCGCGGGGCGGCTTCGTCCGATGGCCCCTGTGCGCGCTCCGATGTGCGCCACGCTCTCCGGACGACGGCTGCCGTCGCCGCGGCTGCCAGTCCGAGAGTGAGCAGAGGGCGGCTGAGTAGCTTCAGGAGGAACGGCCCGCCGGCAACGGCCGCCGCTACGGCACCTCCGGCCGCGAGCACCTTCGGCAGCCGGCGTCCGGCGCCCGCTCTGTCCCTGCGGTGCCCCGTTCTGCGGGTGCCGTGGGGACGGGTGCCCGGTTGACGCGCTCGCGGCCTGTCGGCCTCACCGGGCTGTGTGGCGCGTCCGCGCCCCAGCATCTTCGCGGCGGCCGCACGCAAGGTCGCCCATGCCCGGTCGACTGCCCGGCGCAGCAACTGGGCGACCTCTCGCGGGCTGATGGTGCGGTCGTGGCGCAGCAGCACCCGGCCGGTGACCGGGCTGGCGTGCACCTCCTCGATGCCCGAGACGTCCAGGAGTGCCGTCTCGGTGAGCCGCGCCAAGGCGGGTCTGCCGCGGACATGGTCCACTTCCCAGCGTTGGCGGCCGTGCACGATCGAACGCGGTCGCATCCTCGCTCTCGTACGGGTACGGCATGTCGTCGGGGTGTCAACGGGTGGGCTTCCACGCAAGGCCATCGCCACCATCACTGGTTCTCGGCGGTCGTGCCGCCAACGGCATACTTCGCTGCTGGTTCGACGAGCCTCCCGGTATTCGCGGGGGCACGGCAGGGACTTGCGCGCGGCCGAGCCGATGCCGCGACCGGCTCCCGAAGCTCACCTCACCGTTCAATGAAGCCCCAGTAGCGGGAGATCGCGGCCTCATCGATCTCGGGGATCTCGACCCCGAGTCTCCGCAGCCGATCGACGGTCCTGTCGTTCTCGAACTCCAGGGTCGGTTGCCGTACGGCTGGTGCATGCCTGGCCTGCTCCTCGAAGTACGCCTGGTACGGCAGGATCGGCAGGTCCTGTCCTCGTTCGCTCGCGCGGCGCAGGCGTCGCAGCCATGCGGTGAGCGGGATCTCTTCGGAGCGCGTCCCGTGCATCCGGTCGTAACCGGCCATGAAGGCACGTGGTCCGGTGCTGCGCGGGTGGTGAAGGTGGTGGACGAGGCCGGTTCTGTCACCGCTGCGCAGCAGTTCGACGAGGGCGCCGGCGAGAACGTCGACGGGGAGGAGGGCTTCCTGCAGTTCGGGCTCCGCCGGATAGCAGCCGAGCGCCGCGCAGCTGGTGAGCAGCCGGGAGAACATGTCGTCGGGATTGACGGCACCGGTCGAGGTGTGGGCCCAGATGCGGCCGAGCCGGTGGATGCCACCGCTCGCTCCCCGCTCGAAGGCGCGCTCCACGAGCCGGTCGGCCACCCACTTGCTCGCCGCGTACCCCTTCCCGAACGGGTGCCGTTCACCGTCGGTCGGTGAATCCTCCGTGACCGGCCGGGAGTCCTGGCCGGGTCGGAACACCGCGAGGGTCGAGAGGTGGTGGAACACTTTCGGCCGTCCTTCGCCCGCCAGGTGCAGCAGCGTTCGGGTGCCCTCCACGTTGGCCGGCTTCAGCCGCGTGTACGGCGAGAGGTGATGTACGTACGCGCCGCTGTGGACGATCGTGTCGATCGTCTCGCGCAGCCGTGCCCAGTCGGCCGAGCCGACGCCGAGACCAACGGCGGTCAGGTCCCCGCGGACGACGCTCATCCGCGGATCGTCCGGCGTTGCCATGATGCCGTGGACCCGCATGGCATCGGCCAGCCGCTCACGTGCCTGGGTGTCGGTCCGCGCACGGACGAGGCAGTGCACCCGGGCCGTTGTCCTGTGCAGCAGCTCGGACAGCAGGAAGGCTCCGACGAACCCCGTGGCCCCGGTCAGCAGAATCTCGCGCGGGCCACCGTCCGGTGGCGTGGCGGAGGTGAAGCGGAGGGCGGGGCTCAGCTTCGCTTCCGAGTCCGGGACGTACGACGACACGGCGTGCGGGTCGTCCGCGCTCAGGCGCCGGGCCAGTCCCGCCGGGGTCGGTGCCTCAAGGAGCGCCGACAGGCTGAAGGGGACGGCCAGGGTCTCGCCGATCCGGCTTGCCAGCCGGGTGGCGAGCAGGGAGTGACCGCCCAGGACGAAGAAGTCGTCGTCGATGCCGACCGCGGGCACGTCCAGCGCCTCGGCGAACAGGTCGCACAGCGCCCGCTCCTGTGGGGTGCGCGGGGAACGGCCGCGTGCGGCTGTCGTGGCGAAGTCCGGCGCGGGCAGGGCGGCGCGGTCGAGCTTTCCGTTCGGAGTCAGCGGCAGGGCGTCCAGCGCCACGAACGCGGACGGCACCATGTGGGCGGGAACGCGCTCTCGGAGGAAGGAGCGCAGGTCGGCCGGGTCGACCTCGGTCCCGGCGGCAGGCACCGCGTAGGCGGCCAGGCGGGTGTCTCCGCCTCGGTCGTCGCGGGCGATCACGGCGGCGTGGGCGATCCGGGGGTGGGCGGAGAGGACGGCTTCGACCTCGCCGGGTTCGACGCGGTGGCCACGGACCTTGACCTGGTCGTCCGCCCGTCCGGCGAAGACGAGTTGTCCGTCGGTACGCCGGCGGGCGAGGTCGCCGGTGCGGTACATCCTCGTCCCCGGCGGGCCGTACGGGTCGGCCACGAATCGCTGGGCCGTCAGGCCCGGCCGACGCAGGTAGCCGCGTGCCAGGCCGGCCCCGGCCACGTACAGTTCGCCGGTCACGCCGGGCGGCACCGGCCGCAACGCGGCATCCAGTACGTAGGCACGGGTGCCGGGGACCGGCTGTCCGAGGACCGGGGTCGCGGCGGTTTCCAGCCGTGCCTGAACCGAGTCCACGGTGCACTCGGTCGGCCCGTACATGTTGTGGGCCACCAGTCCGTCGACGGCCCGGAGTTCCTGCCACAGCCGGTCCGGGAGGTCCTCGCCACCGAGCACGGCCACGCTCGGCCGCCACCGCTCGTTCGTGAACAGGCCACGGTCGGACAGGACCCGCATGTACGAGGGCGTGACGTCGACCGTGTCGATCCGGTGCTGGATCAGCCACCCCACGAACCGGTCGGCGTCCACCCAGGTGGCGGCGTCGGGCACGTGCAGTTCGTGGCCGTCCGTCAGGGCCGCCAGCTGGCCCCACGAGGCGTCGAAGGACACCGAGGCGGTCAGGGCGACCCGCAGGCGCCGCCGGTCCCCGGTGCGCTCGGCCGCCGGTCCGAACACCTCGTTCCGGTACTGTGCGGCGATGTTGGCCACGCTCGCGTGGCGGACGACGACCCCCTTGGGTGTGCCGGTCGATCCCGAGGTGTAGATCACGTATGCCGGATGCTCGGGCGACAACCGCGTCACCGGGTCGGCATCCGGCAGCCCCTTCAGCTCCTCCACGGTCTCCGGTGCGTCCAGCAGCAGACGCGGAGTCCCCGTGGCGAGGTCGCCGGATACGGCGGTGGTCGTGTCCGTGAGCAGCAACAGGGGCCGTGCGTCCGCGCACATGGCCGCGATGCGCGGGGCCGGGTACTCCGGGTCCAGCGGCAGGTAGGCGGCTCCGGCCTTGAGCACGGCGAGCACCGCCACGACAAGCTCGCTCGAACGCGGCAGGGCGAGGGCGACGACATCCTCGACTCCTACGCCGCGAGCGGTGAGCGCGTGTGCGAGCCGGTTCGCCCGGGTGTTCAACTGGGCGTACGTCAGGGTGGTGTCGTCCGCCACTACGGCGACCGCGTCGGGGGTGGCGCACACCTGCGCGTGGAACAGCTCGGGGATCGTGGCTGCGGGCAGCTGCGCCGGCGTGGCCCGGTCGGTGTCCCCGCTGTCCCCGAGGAGGCGCCGTCGCTCGCCATCGGACAGTACGTCGATGCGGCTGATCGGACGGTCCGGGTCCCGGACGACCGCTTCCAGCAGGCGGACCCAACGTGCCGTCAGGTCCTGGACCGTGCCGTGGTCGAACAGCTCGGTGGCGTAGTCGACGGTCCCGGCCAGGCCGAGGCACTCGCCCTTCTCGGAGCGCTGTTCGTGGGCGCCGATGTCCAGGTCGAACTTGGCGGTCGCGGTCGACACCGGAACTCTGGACGTGCGCAGACCCGGAAGTGTGAACTCCGTAGCCTCGTCGGGGTCCAGGGAGAGCGCGACCTGGAACAGCGGGTGGCGGGCCGGTGACCGGGTCGGGTTCAGCGTCTCCACGAGCTGCTCGAAGGGCGTCTCCTGGTGGGCATAGGCTGCCAGTGCGGTCCCGCGGACCCGTTCCAGCAGCTCGGTGAAGGCGGGGTCGCCCGAGGTGTCGGTCCGCAGCACCAGCGTATTGACGAAGAACCCCACCAGGTCGTCCAGGGCCTGATCGGTGCGGCCGGCGATCACACTGCCGACCGGGACGTCGGTGCCCGCGCCCAACTTGGTCAGGAGCGCCGCCAGACCCGCGTGCAGCACCATGAAGAGGCTTGTTCCCGACCGGCGCGCCAGCTCTGTCAGAGCTGTGTGCAGCTCCGCGTCGATGCGCAGGGGGACTCGGCCACCGCGGTGGGACGCGACGGCGGGGCGCGGCCGGTCGTAGGGAAGCGCGAGTTCTTCGGGCAGGTCCGCCAACGCCGACTTCCAGTGGGCGAGTTGGCGGTTCAGAAGTCCATCGGGGTCGTGGGGGTCGCCCAGGAGCCGACGCTGCCACAAGGTGTAGTCGGTGTACCGCGCCGGCAGTGGCTCCCAGGTCGGCTCCCTGCCCTGGCGCCGGGCGGGGTAGGCGGTTGCCAGGTCGCGGGTCAGGGACGCCATGGACCAGCCGTCGGCGGCGATGTGGTGGACCACGATCAGCAGGACGTGCTCGGCGGGGCCCCGTACGAACAGCTCCGCGTGCAGTGGTGGCTCGATGGCCAGGTCGAACGCGTAACAGGCGGCTTCCCTCAGCCGCGACCGCAGCGACTCCTCGTCGGCCACCTCGGTGACGGGCAGCGACGGGCGCCCCGCGGACGGGTCGACGATCCGTGCGAGGGGCTCGCCGTCGACTTCCGGGAAGACCGTGCGCAGGATCTCGTGGCGGCCCACCACATCGCCCAGCGCCTTCTCCAGCGCCTCCCGGTCGAGCTCGCCGGTCAGATGCTGCGCCAGGGGAATGTTGTAGGCGGCGCTGGGGCCCTGCGCACGGTGCAGGAACCACAGCCGTTGCTGCGCGTACGACAACGGGGCGGGATCCGGTCGTTCCTGGACGGTCAGTGCCGGGCGTTCCCGGTCCGCGCCGTCCAGCCGGGCCGCCAGGCGGGCAACCGTGGGCGCTTCGAACAGCGCGCTCAGGTTCAGGTCCACGCCGAGGACGGCGCGGATCCGGGACGTCAGGCGGATCGCCAGCAGCGAGTGTCCGCCCGCTGCGAAGAAGTCCGTGTCCATGCCGGCCCTCGGCAGACCGAGCACCTCGGCGAACAGTTCGCACAGCAGCTGTTCCCGTGGGGTGTGCGGTGCCCGTACGACGGATGCGCCGGGCTCGACGTCCGGCTCCGGAAGGGCGTCCCGGTCCAGCTTTCCGTTCGGGGTCAGCGGCAGCTCGTCGAGCATCACGAACGCCGACGGCACCATGAAATCGGGCAGCCGCTCGTGCAGGCGCTCGCGCAGCGACTGCGGCCGTGTCCCGTCCTCATCGGCTACGACGTAGGCGATGAGCCGCATACCACCCTGCTGCCGGTTCGGGCGGACCAGCACCGCGGCCTGCGCCACACCGGGGCACGCCATCAGCGCGGCCTCGACCTCTCCCTGCTCGATGCGGAAACCGCGGATCTTGACCTGGCGGTCGGCGCGGGCGACGTACTCCAGCTCCCCGTCCGCCCGCCACCGCACCACGTCCCCCGTCCGGTACATCCGTGTCCCAGGAGGGCCGTACGGGTCGGCCACGAACCGCTCGGCCGTCAGCGCCGGTCGGCGCAGATAGCCGCGTGCCAGGGACACACCGGCGATGTACAGCTCCCCGGCGGTTCCCAAGGGAACCGGTTGCAGCGTTCCGTTCAGTACATGGACGCGGGTGCCGGAGTGCGGCTGCCCGATCGGCGGCGCCGTGTCCGAGGGCGCCAGCGGCTTGCTCGTGGTCACGATCGCGGTGGTTTCCGTCGGCCCGTAGACATTCATCAGGCGCCGATGCGGTGCCCACCGCGCCGCCAGCCCCGGCGGCCATGGCTCTCCGCCCACCGCCAGCGTCGACGCGGAGATGTCCGTATCCGGCAGCACGGCCAGCGCCGCCGGCGGCACGAACGCGTGAGTGATGCGACTGTCGGGGTCGGTGAGGACCGACAGCGGGTCGGTCTGAGGGGCGAGCACCAGTGTGGCCCCGGTCAGCAGGGTGACGCACAGCTCCCATGTAGCGGCATCGAAGCTGGGCGAGGCCATCTGCGGGAGCCTGCTGTCGGAGGTGATCCGCAGACGCTCCTGGTGGAACGTGACCAGAGAGGCGATGCCCGTGTGGGGCACCATCACCCCCTTGGGCCGCCCGGTCGAGCCCGAGGTGTAGATCACGTACGCCGGGTGCCGCGGATCCACGTCGATTCCGGGGTCGGTGTCCGGCTGTCCCTCCGACAGCTCGGCCACCGTCCGCGGATCGTCCAGCACCAGGGCCGGTCGGGCGTCGTCGAGCATGAACTCTCTCCGCGCCGCCGGATACGCCGGGTCCACCGGCACGTAGGCGGCCCCGGCCTTGAGCACGGCGAGGACAGCCACGACAAGCTCACTCGAACGCGGCAGGGCGAGGGCGACAACGTCCTCCACCCCGATACCCCGGGCCGCCAGTGCGTGCGCGAGCCTGTTCGCGCGGGCGTTCAGCTCCCCGTACGTCACGGTGGTGCCGTCGGCCACCACCGCGGCCGCGTCCGGCGTCCGGCGCACCTGCTCCTCGAACAGCCTCGGCACCGGAGCGGCGGGGACACCTGCCGCGGTGGCGTCCCCCATCCCGAGCAGGCACCGTCGCTCGTCGGCCGACAGCACGTCGAGCATGCCGACCGGGAGATCGGGATCGGCGTCCGCCATGTCGGCCATGTCTGCCAGGAAACGCAGCAGACGCCGCTGGGTGTCCGCGAGTTCCGCCTCGCCGTACGCCTCGGGCGGCGCGTGCAGTCTCATATGGGGACCGGAGCCGTCCCGGCGGTCCCACACCATGATCATCAGGTCGGCGCCCAACGGGAAGGAGAGATTGTGCGCGATGCACCGGTGGTCGGCGAAGGCGATGTTGTAGTCGAACCCGATGAGGTTGACCATCGGCGAGAACGCCGCGCGGGGGCCACGGGACAGGCCGAGGTCGCGGTGCAGGTCCTCCGCACGGTAGCGCTGGTGCTCCACCGCTTCGCGCATCCGGACGTCGACCTGGGCCAGCAAGTCCCGCAGCGGCAGGTCGGGCCGGACCGTCAGCCGTACGGGGACGCTGTTGGCCAGCATCCCCGGTGTCGCGCGGGATGCCTCGTCCACACGGCCGGCCACGGTCAGCCCGATCACCACGTCCCGCGCGCCCGTCAGACGATGCGTGTACAGCGCCACGGCGGCGAACACGAACCGGAATCGGGAGATGTCGACGCGCGAAGCCGCCGCCCGCAGCGCCTGCGGGCGCAGCAGCGGGCACAACTCGGTCGTCGGGACGCCCCCGGGTACCGGGCTCCCGGACGACGGCTCCCGCTGTGTGGAGGCAGGATCCGCCGACGCACCCCTTGAGCCGGGCGAAGACGCGGCGGTCCCCGTCCACCCTGCCAATTGCCGCATCCAGTACGCCCGGTCGGCGCTGCGGTCCTGAGACTCGTGATACTCCTGATCCGCCCGGACCAGTGTCGACAACCGACCGAAGGGGCTGGGCCCGGCCTTCCGCCCATCCGCCAGGGCCGTATACACCTCGGCAACCCGCCGTGCCACGAGGGCGTAGCCGAAAGCATCCACCGCCGCATGGTGGTACGTGTGGTACCACCAGAACCGGTCCGGCGCCAGCCGGAACAGGGCGTAGCTGAACAACGGGCCCGAGGCCAGGTCCATGGGCCGCGCCATGTCGGCGGAAACCCACGCGCGTGCGGCGGCCTCCGGGTCGGGTTCGTCGCCGACGTCGACGGACGAAAGGGCCCACGGCAGCTCACGCTCCAGAACCTGAACAGGCCCGTCCTCACCGGCCACCAGACGCACCCGCAACGCATCGGTCTCGGCCACGACTTGACGCAGCGCCGCCTCGAACACGGCCGGATCGACCGGCCCGCAGATCTCCAGGTACTCCCCCAGACGCAGTGCCTGACGTACATCCGGGGAGTGCTGCTCCGCGAGCCAGACCTCACGCTGCGCCGCGGTCACCGACAGGACTTCGACCGACGAATCCTCCGCACAGTCGGAGGTCTGCGCATGGCCACCACCATGCTGAACGGACGGCTGGCGATAGGACAACGAGGAACCTCCTGCCAGAGGGCCGGGAACCCCTGATCACGACCGGTGAGTACCGGCCTCCTGTACTCACGGAGGGGTGAAAGTGTCCGCAGACCACTCGGTGGCGAAGCAGCACCGCGTGCAGCCGGACGGGACGACATACCTGCGTGATCAGAGCCTTTGCCGTCACTCATCGTGCCAGCTACCAGGGCACACCCCTGGGCTCCAGGGGACTACGCCACTCGAAGGAATGACATGCCGCCTTGCGGGCAGGCCGCGGCAGGTGCTTGGTCCGGAGCGGTCGACGGGTAGCTGGACACACCGGCGGAACGGCGGTTCAGGAGCGCTTCGCGGCAGGCTCCAGGATCGCCACGCACTCCACGTGATGCGTCATCGGAAACATGTCGCCCTGGACGCAAGCGTTAAAACAGCAGGTCAGATAGGCTTTCGGATCCCGAATGAGGGCCAGCGGGCGCCCGGAGCGTCAAATGAGCGTCACGGCCGTACGTCGGTTCGGCACGGACAATCTGGCGTGGCATGGCTACCCGCAGTACGGCAGCACCTCCCCCGGTACGGAGCCTCACGCGGTGGAGTCGTGTCGGTGCGCCCACTGTGGACCCGCCGCGCGTCAGTCGGCGGGGGGCTCTGTCCCCTGCATGTCGTGATCGATTCCAGCATGCAGGGTGCGGCCGCCCGATGGGACCACCTCGACGAGGCGTTCCTCCTCCTCACGGGACAGATCCGCGAAGAGCCGAATGGACGTGTTCACGAGCTCCAGGAGCGGGACACTGCCCCGAGGCGGTTTCACCGAGGCGATCCGCGTGGAGAAGTTGTACCTCACCGGTACGCCACTGGACGGCAGGGCTTCGAGATTCTTGACCAGGGTTCCCGGTCCGAGGGATTCGCTGAGGTGGCGGAGCCGGTCCCCATGCAAAGCGCCCACCTCTCCTTCGTACGCCACCTTCCCGCCACCGTTGACCAGCGTGATGGCCTTGAGGCTCAGCCCTAGGAGCGGCAGACGATTGCCGACCTCGTCGAGGGCCGGCAGTTCGTACGCCGCTCGTGCCGCCGACGATGTCAGGTGGTCGACCTTCTGTGCGAGCGTGAGAACGAAGCCGGGCGCGTCGAAGCTCAGGACTCCCTCGCCCGTAGTCCAGTGCAGGGGGGCTGCGCCACGGCGAGCGGCGACGGAGGAGGGAGCTACGCCGCAAACCCGGGCGTTCCATGTGCTCAGCGCGGCGCGCATGAGGTGCTGGAGATTGTCGGTGGCGGTGATCCTGCCATGCCGCAGCAGATCGGTCAGAGTGATCTCACGGGCGATACGGCTCCAGAAGTTCCCATCAGGGATCTCCTGGCCTTCGAGGAGGTAATCGAGCGACGACTCGTCCAGTTGCTGCGGATATTTGGGAGCGCGTTCGAGTGCGGCTACCGGTGCACCACTAGCGCGCCATAAGGTACCCAAGAAGGCCGTCAGGCGGCGCGCGATCGGTGGGGACAGCGTGTCCGAGGCAAAGGCAAGCGCGTCCTCAGTCCCCTCACGCTCACCGCGGCGGGCTGCCTGCGCGCCGGTCGTCATGGCACGGGCCAGCCGGGACACGGAGCGCTCGTCAAGGAGGCCCTGGCCGCCTTCAATGACGGTGTTCGCGATCAGACGCCTCAACGCGGCGTCGGCCGACTCGCCAGCGGTCAGCTCCGCGAAAGCCGCCAGGTCCAAGACCAGGGTGTGGTGGTCGATCGCGAGCGAATCCAGGGTGCGGGCGTCGAAGGACGGGCGGAGAGAGCCGAGCGCCAGAACAATGGGCCGGTCCTGGCGAGCAAGGCGCCTGATGTCGAACCCGAGCTCGTCCGCGTCCGTCGTGCTGCGCAGGTAGACGTATCGGTCGCTGAGGTCGTCGTCGTGCGGCCATCGCATGACCAGGTCCGGCATGTGGGTGTGGTTGTAGTATCCGGTGCGCCTGGTCCGGATCTGCGGATTGATCTGCCGAAGGTGCTGTTCGAGGAGTCGTTTGATTTCGGCGAACGAGCGGTACGGGTCGTCCGCCTCGAGTGCCTCGGCGATCGACGATGCGACGGCGTTCACCACTCCCCCTTTAGGGTCAGCTCGTGCGCCAGGATGGCCCGCCACTCGGTGAGGGGCAGCAAACCCTCCTGCTTCTCTGACAGGACGATGCGCCACACGCGCTCGGACACGCTCTGGACCGCGTTCGCGTCGATCCTCTTCCTGGCCTCGTCCTCGGAGACGTCACCGAAGATGCGTTGCCGGTGTTGGACGACAGCGGACTCGATCCTTTGCGGCTCGTGTAGTTGCGACCAACTGTTCACATTGAAGGGGGCCCAGGTGATCCACATGTAGTGATCGCCGAAGAGGTACTTCTCCTGGTGCGCGACGTAGCACTTGGCGAGGAACTCGACGAAGTGAGTGCCCTGGTCCGCCGGCCCCTGATAGTGCTTGACCTCCGCGCAGAACTGGTCGCCATGGTACGGGGCGCCCCGCATCGACCCGCCCAGGTCGAAGGAGAAGGTCTGTCCGCCCTCCGGCCAGCCGAGTGTCAGTTTCCTCGCCCAGGCGTCCGAGTCCGTGTTCGCAAAGGCCCCACAGATCCGCATCGTGCCCTCGAGGTAGAGCTTGGCTCTCTTCGCTCCCGAGATTCCCTTTAAGTGGGCGTCCTCTCCTACCACGGTGAGAGTCTAAGCGCCGTGGAGGGGCGGCGGCTGATGGCCGTACTAGCGAGCGGTCCCTGATTCAGAGCAGGGGAGTGCTGTGCAGACAACCTGGCGGTGCCGCGAAGGAGCGGAGCGGACCACAGGATCCAGGCAGGCAGGGCGACAGCCTCTGCTCAGGCGGCAATTGACCGCACCAGAGCGCCGCACGTGTGTTGTGCTCCTTCTCCCTGAGTCGTCAGGCGACAATCACACAGACGAGAAGGAGGGAGAGCCCGTACAGGGCTATAGCGAGGTGCAGCCCTACCCACAGGCGGTGAAGCCGAATGCGGTGCAGCCGGGGAAACTCGCGGTAGTGCGCCGCGCGTGCCCGGGCGAGCCCTTCATCGGACCCCAGCACGCCCCGGACCGCCAGGTCTCGGGTCAACGCCCTTGCCTGGGTGAGGTGGTAGGAGGCCCGCTCGTAGTACTTGGCCACCGCCACAGCCCCGTAGACTCCAGTCGTCGCGACGAAGAGACACAAAGGCATGACGTTCAGCGTGAACTTCTGCTGGACGATCAGACCGCTCAGGGCTGCCGTGACGATGAGCAGGAGGTTCGTCAATGTGGAGCGCTGGGTCTCACACTGCCGCAGTTGCTCGCGGTGCTCCTTCCAGTAGGCGCGTATCGCCTCTTCCGACGTCTCGGCCATCAAACCCCCATTTGAATGCCGGCACCAGCCACCCGGTTCGCCTCACAGCAGAACCCTCAGCAGTGGAGACACCGTAGCGTGAGGATCTTCATCAGCAGTGCCCGCAAGGGTCTGGAGGAGGAGCGTGACGCCCTTGACGGGCTGGTCCGCGCTCTCGGGCACACCCCGGTCCGGTTCGAGGACTTCTCAGCTCAGACCACGCCGAGCCGGGAAGCCTGCCTCAAAGCTCTGTCGACCGCCGACGCGTGCCTCTTCCTCCTAGGCCCGAACTACGGCCACGTGTTCCCCGAGACGGGGCAGTCAGCAACCCATGACGAGTGGGTGGCAGCCCAGCAAGCAGGTATGCCCCGCCTCGTCTATCGCAAGCTGGACGTGACCTTCGAGCCCAGCCAGCACGAGTTCGTACGCGTAGTGGAGGCGTACGCCACCGGCGTATTCCGCGACAGCTTCCGCACGGCCGCGGACCTGCTCCCTAAGGTCGCCGGGAAGATCCGGGAGCTGGAGTCGGGCCCGTCCCCCCTGGCCTTCGCCAAGCTGGCCCAGCCACCCGCCCTGCACTGGACTCTCGAGGAGGGTACAGGCGGCCTGCAGACCGCCGGCGTGACCACCCTTCTGGAACTGCACGTCCTACCACTGAACTCTGCTGGCTACTCGGCTAGGGAACTGGAGGCGCTCGGCCACTCGCTGCCGGGCCGTGTGCGCCTCACCGGTATGGTCGAGGACGATGTCCCCCTCAGCTCTTCCCGATCGCAGGACCATATGGCCGTCTCCGTCCCGGCCAGCCGCCCCCGTTCGTGGGACACGCCCCGTCCGGGCCAGCTCGTAGAGGTCCGCCTGTACAAGACGGGCCAGCTCTCCACCCGGGCCCTGCTCCCCCAGGACAGTATGGGGCCGATCCTCGATCCCAATGCCCTGCCCAAGCAGATCGCCGAACTGCTCAAGTTCACCGGCTCGTTGAACATCATCAGGCAGGACCGCATCGTGGTGGCTGCTGGCGTGTCGGAGCCCGCTATGACCAGCATCGATACCTTCGACCCACGTCAGTCACGGCGCAAAGCCAGTCTGGCTGGCTTCGGCAGGTCATTCGCCCTGCGTACCGAACCCGACGAGTCCGTCACCCTGGCGGCCCTGCAGGCCGGAGCCGAGGAAGTCGCCGAACATCTCGCGCGGGCACTGATCGCGCACCACCCCTCCGCTGCCTGAGGCCGTTTCGACAGCAAGCGGGCACGGCCGCCGCCTGCTCTCGTTTGACGCTTGACAAGGTCCGAACCGGCTTGGCGATCGACGCCCTCTTCTGCCAGCGACTGAAGCGGACGGTCGACCTACTGAGCACACCACCCTGACCGGACCGTCCAGACGAGTTCCACCGCGTGAATCATGTACCGGACGGAAGGGTGCAGGTTGAACGCCAGTGTCACTTCGTATCTCCGGGGCCGCACGGGCCAATCGCGCCCCAGCCTCGACACCGGTGCTCGAGTCGAAGGCGCGGACCGGCCTCCGTACCCGTCGCGCCTCTGTTGGCAGGGCATGATCAGACGCGATAGCCTGCCGGGCTGCCTTGTTGCGGAAGGCGGCAGAAGGGAGGGGAGCCCCATGCCGAATCACAGGTCCGACATCGCCGAGGTTCGTGCCGCGATGCGTGCCGTCGGCTACACGATTCTGCAGGTCGAGCCGCGGCTTGAAAACTTGTCGAACCTTCGGCCGGATGTACTGGCGTGGGCGTCGAATGCCGACGGGGAACTCGTGCCGTGGGCGGTTGTCGAGTACAAGAACAAGAAGCTCCGGCAGCCCGAGCTCGTCCTTCCCTCCCTGGCGGGCAGCCGGGACCTGCTGGGTACGCTCGAGCACTACGCGGTGATCAATGGGCAGTGGTTCAAGGCCGACCGTGGTGTCCGTTCCTTGCAGCCGGTCGACGGCCCGACTCCGCCCGAGCACGGCTCCCAAGGCTTGGTCACCGACCGGTCGCTGGCTACCTCCCTCCTGGTGCAACGTCTGTGGTTCGAGGCGGACCGTCTCCGCAACTCCGGGGTCTCAGCCGACCGGTACTTTCCTTCCGGGGACGTCCTGACGTCTTCCCGAAATGGGAGGCCGGGTATCGAACTGCCCGACGGTGGGTTCGTGCCGGTTCGGGCAGACGTACTCTGGCGCGCGAAGCGGGACGCGTTGACCGAGTTCGCCTCTCGTGGCAGACACCGAGAGTTCAGCTCACCCCGAGTGGTTGCCTCCGCCGTTTCGGCGCTGGTTGAGAAGCATCTGGCTGGCACCGTCTTGGATCCGTTCTGCGGAACCGGATCGTTCCTCTGGACGGCCTTGGACCGTGCTGCGGAGCGAGGCGTCGCGGCGGAGTTCATCGGCTACGAGTTCGACGCACAGCTCGCCGAACTCGCGGCAGGGATCGGTCGGGACGCGCCGAGGCACGTGGTGATCGAGAAGGGCGACTCCTTCCAGAGGGACCTCGCGGATGCCGACGTCGTTGTCACGGCGCCGCCTGTCGGTCTCTCCCTGGCCGACCGCCACCCTCTCCTGGACGGATCGACCACGTCCGACGGCAATGTCGCAGCGCTGGACAAGTGTGTGCGGGCGCTGAAGCCCGGAGGACGCGCTGTCCTGCATATCGCTCACTCGTTCACCTTCGCGGACCGGTACGCGGCGTACAGGATGTTCCTGGCCGAGAACTTCCACGTAGCCGCTCTTATCGGGCTTCCGGCAGGAGCGATCACAGGCACCGGTGTCCGTTCCGTTCTCGTCGTCATCGACCGCACTGAGCCCGCGGAGACGCTGGTCGCCCATCTCGGTGAGGACTGGGAGACGCAACTCGGCCCGGAAGGTCCCGGGCTGAATGCCGTCCTGGAGTTCGTCGACGCAGAAGACGACCGGCCACGTACCGCAGGACGGTCATGAGCAGCTTCTTGACAGTTGATCTGCGGGGCGAGGCCGACTGGGATCCAGGACGCCTGGTTGGTTCCACCTTCGCTTGGCCGACAGCGGCGCCGATGGTCCCATTGCGTGAACTCGTTACCAGTGTCCGGGCGGGGAGTGTCGCGACCGCTGGTTCCCCAGTCATCACGCCCGCCGGCCTGGTGGCGCGGACCGGGGCGATTCGGCGGCGGAGCACCAAGTACCAAGGCAAGGCATTCACCGTCGGAACGCGCGGCCTTCGGCGTGGTGATGTCCTGGTGCCGCCCTCGCCGTCCGGGCCGGCCGTTCTTGTCGACGACCGGCTGAACGGTGCGCTCCTCTCATCCCGGTTCACAGCCCTCCGGCCTCTCGATCCGGTGTTTTCCCGGTGGATCTGGGCCGTGTTGAACTCGCGGGCGGGACAGGCTCGTCGGGCGTCGCTGGCCACAGGTACCACTATGGCGTCCGTGAAGACGCCGGATCTGCTGGAGATGGGCGTGCCCCTGCCGCCCCTTGTGGAGGTCCAGCGGCTCGACAGAGTGCTGGCTTCGATCGAGGCGGGAACGCATCGCGAGGAGGAGCCGTCGGAGTCGACGTGGTGGGTCACGGCTGACCTTCGGCTCCGGGACGACTGGGGGATCATGCTCGCCACTCCTCGTCCCGAGCTCCTGGAGGACGGCGAACCGCTCGGTTCCTTCGTACGGGAGATGAAGCCGTCCCGCTCAACCCGCGGCTTCGAGGTGCCGACGGAACTGCCGGGCACGCTTCCGGTCGTGGACGTGAGTGTCCTGGGGGGCCGTCCGACCCGGCGATGGGCCGCGCCGCAGTCCACCACCGTCACCCTCATCGCCCCGGGCGACCTCCTGATCGCCCGCGTGGGCGAGTACTCGTACGCCACCGTCGCGCAACGCCCGGCCGTCGCGAATCCGGGCGTCTTCGTCCTCCGGCTGCATGACCAGTCACAAGGACCTGCGCTCGCGCACTTCCTGAACGGGCGCGAGGGGCAGACCAGGAGGCGCATGTTCTTGCGGGGCGTGACGGTTCCGTCCTTGCGGAGGACGGACATCGAGAGATTCCCGATCCCAGCAGAAGCCCTCGAGTTCGAAGGAGACGTCGAGCCGGACGTGGGGTTGGCGGACCAATTGGAGCAGGTCTTGTGGACCGCATGAGCTGCACGCTTTCGCCCCTCGTCTTCGCCGAGTTGTACCGGTTGCTTGCCGCGGACAAGCAGCGGTACGACGACCTCGAGGAGCGGCTGAGCGAGATTGGGTACGCCCCCGCGTGGCTGAGTACCGCTGCCGACGCCTACGACGAGTACTGGGCGATGCAGCTGGAACTGGCCGGTGCGGAAGGCGTCGGGAACGTCTCGGTCGGGAGTGTCGAGCATGCCCTCCTGGCTACCTGGGTACTGGCCGGCCTTCGCAACACAGGCGACGACAACACGCTGAGTTCGGCTCTCAGGGCGAACGTCCATAGGCGTGCGGTCAGCGAGGTCCCCGATCTAAAGATGCCTCTGCCATCGGTCCTCAACCCGGTCATATACGGGTGGACTCTCGGTAAAGTCGTCAGCCTGAGTTCTACTGACGTACCAGTCGACCCCGTCGCTCCGGCAAGCCTGCCTGACGACGAAAACCTCGTCGCGGCGTACCTCGGGCTCGTCAACCACGTCCTCGCGCTGGAGGGCATGGCCGAGCCGTGGCCCGAGATGATGCAGACGTCCACTTACTGGCGCGGTTACGGGATCGCAGAGGCACTGAAACCGGGGGCCGGGGATGGCGGCCGAGCGCTCCTGGAACTGCTTGCGGAATCGCGGCCGTTGCTCTCACAGCCAGTCTTCTCCCAGCTCAACAACCACTTCACCCGCTTCGGGGGTCGCCGGAACGCCCTGTCACACGTCGCGGACGATGCGCGTCGTCCAGAACGGTTCGTGGAAGTCGTCGAGGACACGCACGGCTGGGAGCACCTGCGGGTGACCCTCCGTGGCCTCACGCAGTTCGTCTGCCAGGAGGTCTCTCGCCTGTTGTACGAGGAAGACCCACCACCGGCTCTTCGGAACGATCCGTGGAGGTACCTCGTGCGGGAGATGCCTACGGAGTGGTGGGCTTAGAGGCGTGCTACGAGAGTACGGAAACTGAGCGCCCACGGCGTCAGAGAGCTGGGCAGTCCGAAGGGCGAGGTCGGCTGGGACAGGCTGTCCGCGAGGCTCGCAACCGTCGCCCGTCAAAGACTGCTCAACAGCACCACCTCCGATTCAAGGGCTGGGCGCCGACATGCCAGTTCTCGAGCCGTCGCCGGGCTGCACACATGGCTCTTGGCGAATGTGATCGCCTCGGGCGCCACGTCTCGGAACGCCACGGCTGGCTGGCCTATCTATCCTCCTCGAGTTGGTACACCCGGCTGTGCGCCCCTCTGATTCCCGTGACCGTCACGCTGCTGCTCGGACGGCAAGTCAGTTGTTGGAGCGGCTGGGGGATGATGCGTACGGAGACGGGGGCGGTTCCGGCCTCCAGCCCCGAGACGATGACGAGGAAGAAATCGTCGCTCTCCGCTGCTCGCTGGAACTCGGCGGGCGTCAGCATCACCGTGTCCGGCTCGGCGTCCTTATATGCCTTGAGTTCGTAGAATCGCGACAGTGCGTCCACCGCGTCGGCGCCGAGGCCGCGTTGGGCCCGTAGGTCACGCAGCCAGTCGTCGTCGGTGGCGAGTGCCTTGCGTACCACGTCCAGAGCCACCTTTTCCTGCTCCGTACCCGTGTAGGGGCGCGGTGGCGTGTGCTGTTGGGGGATCGCCGATCCGGCGCGGGGCTGCGGCAGGCCGGACGTACCCGAGGTGTACTCGCTCGGCCGTGCGCTGGGCGCGCCCGCAGCCGAGGGCTTCGGTGGCGTGATGATGCCGCTCGGATCGACGAGCCGGAGCCTGCCGGGGTCGACGAGCCTCCGCGGTGGGGCGGCGGGGGGCACAGGCGGGGCTGACGGCCCGGCGGGCGGTGGTGTGCTGGGGGCAGGCGGCAGGATCACTGCCGTCCGTGGGGTACCAGCCACGGTGCCGACCTGCGCTTTGGTCGCGGTACGGCGTTGGTTTACTTCGTTTCCGAGTTCCCGAAGCCGTCGTTCGCGTTCGGCCTCCGCCGCTTCCCGGTCGCGCCGCACCTGGTCGTCGGCAAGGCTCAGTTGTACGGCCGTACGGCCCTTCTCGGCTTGGTCACACGCTGCTCCCCAGGCGAGGGCCACCTCGCGGCGGCTGCCCGGAAACCGGGCGGCGATCGACCGGCCCACCCCGGATGTGCGTGTCAGAGTGGCAGTGTCACGGACGTACAACGTGCCCGAGGACCAGTCGATCCCGGCGTCCACGGGCATGTGCACCGTCTCGCCTGTGTCTGGAAGATCGAGGCAGCAGGCCAGGTGAGGGGCGATGCGTACGGTCAGGTCAGCCAGCTGGTCCCACGAGCAGTCCAGGGACTGGGCAACGCTCGCGGCGTTGCGCTGCAGATCCTCACGGAGGTGGGTGATGGCTGACCGGACCAGCGCTGTGGCGTCCGGGTCCGCCGGGGCCGGGCCGGGGCTGTACACGGTGACATGCTCTGCGGCGAGCTCGCTCATGCGCAGGGCTCCGATCAACGGCCGGAACTGCTCCAGTTCGGCTCCCGGGCACCACACCGCACATTCCCGGCCCAGCGCCTCGGCTACCACCGGGTCCTCGACGGCGTACACGGGCCGCTTGCTTCGCCAGCCCTGGCTCGTCCAAAGAGGGAGGCGTCCCAAGCGCTTGGCCGTCAACGCGCCGGGATGGGTACGGCCCAGAGCGGCGAGCATCTTCAGGGTCTCCAGGACGATGGACTGGGTCGTCCCGTCCGGCTCGTCCCGACCCTGCTTCCGGTCCCGCTGTGCCAGCTCCTTGATCACGGCCGTGGCGTCGTCCACATTCGGCAGGCGCACTGCCAGCCGCTGCCAGAACTCCTCGCTGCCTGGAAACGTGGGAGCGAACGCACGGAGCGGACCGAAGAGCGGCGCTCCGCGCAGGCACTGGCTCGGCCGGCGCCAGCCGGAGTCCGTGAGGACGAGGCCGCTCCCCTCGCCGAATGCCCGGAGGACAGAGCCCAGGGACATCTCCCCCGAGGCTCCCGCGCCACGGACGAAGGCGCGCTCGGCCAGGGCTTGGTAGAGGATCAGTGCCGCGGGCACATCCCTGTCGCCGCCCTCTTCCTCCCGTCGGCGCAGGCGCTGCAGACATTCCACGAGGTCCTCGGTGCGGGCCTCTGCAGAAATGCCCAGGGCGCGCAGCACATCACTGCGTCTGCCGACCAGTTGCTGGATCTCGGGATGGAGGAATCGCTCGTCGTCCGCCCCGTACACCGCGACCGTGCCGGTGGTCCGCATGCGGAGTCGAACCGGGGCAGACGGCGCACCGTTACCGTCGTCCAGCCATGGTGTGTCGCGCAACTGCCAGAGCCAGAAGGCTGCGGTCCTGCCCCGGTTCTGCCATGCGTAGTAGTCGTAGACGGCATCCACCTCGTCGTGGTCGGAAAAGCGGCTCCATGCCCGCCCGAGGACGTGGAACAGCGCTGCCGCCCTGCGCCTGCGGATCTGCGGGTTCTGCTCCGCCGCTATGCCAGAGGCGACGGCGCGTAGGTCGGGGCTTTCGTAGTCGTCGAGTGTGAAGGTCGCTTCCAGAACGCGCAGGGCATCAGTGCGTGCTCGAGGTCCCGAAATGACTTCCGCCGGCAGCCCCTTCGGGCTCTGCGTGAAGCGTTCCCGCGCCCCCGGGTGCCTGCGCAACCTGGGCGCGGTCTCCGCGCCCAGGAGCCTCAGGAACTTACGGGCGCCCATCCCGGCGCCGCCGCGCTGCAGGACCTCGGTGTACCGGGGCCGTAGCCACACCAGCCCTGCCGTGCGACCGGCGGCGAAGGCGAAGCTCTCCTCGCGTTCCGAACTGTCCAGTCGGGCGGGTAGGTACGCCCTGGCGGGAGCGACGTCGATGTCTTCACGTTTTCCGGCCCGGTCGTAGCGATGCCCCTGCAGCCGGATTGCGTGGCCCACGTCGCGCCCCAAGGTCTCACGTTCGTGGTCCGGCACGCGTGCGAAGCCGTCGCGTAGTTCGATGAGCTGGTCATCTGTGAGCCGCAGTACATTCGGGCCGCCGCTCCCCGCCGCGCCGATGGCCGCGAGGCGCCGGATCACGGCCACCGCGTCCGCGTCGGTCAGCAGCGCCTCCCGCTTACGGAGCCATGTCCTCACCGACCGTGCCTCGTCGGTGTCGGCGAGGAATGCCGGATGGATTTCCCGGGAGAATCCGAGACTGGCGCCGAGGCCCCGCGGGGCGTCGGTGTACACCGCTGGTTCCGCGGGCCGGGGCACACGGTGGCGGCCCCCTGAGCTGTCCACGAGCCAGCGGCTCGACAGCAAGGAGGAGTAGATATTCGAGGCAAGTCCCGCCGCGGCGAGGCGGATGTTCGCCTGCGGCGACCGGGTTTCGTCGTCGAGGAGGCGTAGCGCGTCGTAGAGGTCCACCGTCACGGGAACCGCGCTGTCGTGGTTCTCCCAGTCCGCCAGCACCTCGCGCCATCGGCCGCCCTCGTCCCGCGCCACCTTGGGCAGCACGGCGGTCCGCTCGGCGACGCGGGAGATCTCTTCTTCGGTGACCACGCCCACCAGCGTCTCGTCCTCCACCGCGAGATCATCCAGGCCGAGCGGCCCGTGCCCCGGGACGTCCAGAACGAGACCGTGGGACACGCCCGCCCTGGCACGGTCGAGGAGTAGTCGCTCCAGCGCGGCGACCGGGTCGCGGGAGTCGCGCATGTCGTCGGGGAGCGGCACGGCACGCCAGGCCCGTGCCGGATCCCGCCGGAACTGCCACAGGGCGGCGGCCGTCCACAGGTCGCCCACCAGTTCATTCAGTGCGCGGTTCCACGGGGTGTCGTCGAGCGCCTGACGGCTGGCGATGGGATCGAACTGGGCGCTGATACAGAGGGACAGAGCGGTGTCCGCGACCGGAAGACCGGCGTAGATCCGCCCGGCGTCATCGGGTCCGAGAGGAAGAGCCACAGCGATTGCGGTGGTGGACCCCACCGCCTTGTGAGACCGGGTGATCCCGGAGGGGCTGGGAACGGTCGTACGGCAGACCAGCCACCGGGACCCGTCGCCGGCGCGTGCCTCGCCGGTCTCCACGTCGGCGCTCTGCCCGCCCACCACGGCCTCGAACGGCTCGCCGATCTCACGGTCGAGCGCCAGCCGGTGCCGGACACGGCCTTGCTCGTCCAGGTGCGTGACACTGCCGACACTGCCGAGGAAGAGCAGCGCGCTGTCCCCCCACTCGGCAAGCCACGCGTCCACCTCGTCCGCGCCGAGCACGCCCGGCTCCAGCGGAACCCGTAGAACCGTCCAAGTGTCGCTGGCGAACCAGTCGGGCGCCGGGAACGGCTCGGCCACGGAAATGTCCGGATCCCCGACACGGAACCGGTAATGCCCGCAGTGAACCTCCAGATGCGGGGAGAGGGACTGGAGGGTCATCAGGCCAATCCCGAACCTGCCGGTGGAATCCGCCTGCTCTGCCTTGCTTGTCAGCCAGGGCATCGCCAGGGCCAGAACGTCCGGCAACCGTACGGGGCTGCCGTTGTGGGCGAGGAGGAGTTCCCGTCCCCTCGTCAGAATGCGTACGTCCGTGGCGCCGAGGTCCTCGGCGTTCTGCACGATCTCCGAGAGTCCCTGGAGACGGTCGCTCGACAGATTGCCTGCGTGATCTCGGGTACGTCTCAGCGCGTGCCGTACTTGACCGTCCAGTCCGGCGAACCGGCTACCGAGTCGCTCGACCGCCGCCTCAGTCGCCGCCTCACCCTCCGGCTCCGGTACGACGGCTCCTTCTGGGATGCCCTCCATGGAGAAGAGCGCATCGGCGGACGCAATTCCCCGCTCCTCCGCGGCCGTTCGACGCACCGCTTCCCCCGTGCTCATCCCTGCCCCCGCTTACCTCGGCGCTCCCCCACGACACAGGGTAATGAGCCCAGCGCAATCAGCGCATGCCAACGCAAGGACCTGCCGCCATACGATCCGAGCCCAAAGAGCAGACCCGGCACGCTGTTCGACGGGTTGAGCCCGGCAAGCCACCTACACCATTGGCTGACCTCAACACGACCAGGTTCGGGTGGTGGAACCCGAACGGGCGACAGGAAGCGCTCCGAGGCCACTCATCGGCCCTACCTTGGTGGTCTGCCCGCAGCTCGTCGAGGTGGAGCCGAAGCTCGTGAAGTACACGCTGACTGAACAGCAGGCTGCCACGCTCCGCCAGATCGCTGCAGCGTCCAGTGCCGTGCCCATCGCTCCCAAGAGTTCGAACACGGCTTGGGCCCTTGAGCAGCGTGGGCTGATCAAGCGGAGCTGGCGCGGTAGCGGGCACGTCGCAGTAGTGACGTCGGACGGCCGCTACTTCCTCAAACACGGCAAGCATCCCAAGGAGGTCCAAGCCGAGAAGGAGCGCTTGGCCGGTGATGCCGAACAGGCCGAGCGCGCTCCTGCCGACGGAGCCCAGCTGATCGCTCGACTGCAGTCCGCGACTACCTGGAAGCTCACCGTCCCTGATCCGGGCCCGCAGACCCGGGGGCGGTGGCGGACCGCCTTCTACGACGCGCTCCATCACGATCACGTACCAGGAGAGCTCAAGCTGCGCTGGACCGGACGGCAGCGTGGTGACTGCGTCTTCACGTTGGTCGACGAGGAAGCCGAGAAGGCTGCGCAACCGCCGCCGGTACCGACCATCGACGTCCCCGACGTGCTGGGCCGTCCCCATCAGCTCGTCCGTGCCACGCGCAAGGCCCTCGGCAGGTCCAAGACCGTAGTCGACACCCGCGGGACGCCCGAGGTCATCCCTCTGCACGTGTCACGGGAGCAGGCCGACCGTGCCCTGCGGATCATGCACGCGCTCCTGACCGAGGCGGAAAGCCGCGGCTACCAGGTGGAAACCCGGACCGATCTCCATCGCGGCCAAGCCGAACACCAGATGGTCATCGTCATCCGCGGACACGCGCTCCCGCTCGCGATCACAGAGCAGACGACCAAGGTGCCACACGAGCCGACCGCTCAGGAGATCCGCCAACAGCAACGCAATCCCTGGACGCGTATCCCCAAGTACGACCACGAGTTCAACGGACGCCTCGAACTCGGTGCGCCCGCCAAAAGCTGGTACCAGCATTCGTACACCCACAGGGACAGCGCACGGTGGACACTGGAGTCCCGCCTGGGGCACCTTCTGCACGATCTCGAACAACGTGCCGAGGCGGCCGAACGCCGGCAGCGAGAAGAAGAACTCCGCAAGGCCGAGCAGCGACGCCGCTGGTACGCGGCTGTGGCACAGGCCCGGGAGCGTCAAGTCGAGCGACATCGAGCGAATGTCCTGGTCGAGCAGGTGGAGGCACGGCGTCGGGCCGACGAGATCCGCGCCTTCTGCCGCGCAGCCCGCACGAGAGCCGACGGCGCGTCCGCTGCGGCGGAGGAACTGGAGTGGCTGCAGTGGGCTGAGGCGTACGCAGACCGGATTGATCCACTGTGCGCGCCGCTGCGGACTCCGCCGGATCCCCCGGCCAGCCGTGAGGCTCTGCGCGAACTCCTGCCAGGCGATCTCTACACCCATCCCTGGCCGTTCGACAGTCAGGGGCGCTGGGCGCCGGCCGAAGAGGATGTCGCACGGCCCCCCTGATCAGGCAAGCGCCTCCGCCCTGTCCGTGAAGGGACAGGGCGGAGGATCGTTCATGCGGCGATGGTGAGCGGAACGTCCAAGCGCTCCCAGGCACCAAGAACGGCCTTGTGCGCGTCCGGTTGAAGGTGAGCGTAGCGCTGGGTGGTCTGGAAGCTCTCATGGCCGAGGAGATGCTGGACCTCGTACAGCGAGACTCCCTTCTGGACCAGCCACGAGGCACAAGTGTGGCGCATGGAGTGCGGCGGGTAGTGCGGGACGAGTTGCTGCTCGCCGTCGGTGTCGAAGTAGTAGGCGGCCTCGACGGTGGGCCACCAGGTCTGCCGGCGCCAGTTGCTGTCGGCGAGGAGCCGTCCGGCACGGCCCTTGGTGACGGTGGTGAACACCAACGCGTCCCGGTCGAGCCGGTGAATGTGGCGTTCGACGGCCTCCAGGACGTGAGGCGGGAGCGGGACCTCTCTACGGCTCTTGGAGCTCTTGGGGTACTCCTTGATGCCGCTCTTGCTGTTGACCTCCACCACAAACAGGCGCGAGCGGCGCTGGTCGATGCGGTGGCGATGCAGGCCAGAGAGTTCTCCCCAGCGCAGTCCGGTGTAGAACCCGAGCAAGCACATCGTCCGCCACGCGGCGGGGAGTTCGTCCAGGATGCTCTGCGCCTGGTCAAGCGTGAACCACTGCGGCGGCTTGACCGCGATCTGAGGCAAGTCGATGTTGCGGCACGGGGTCACCGCCAGGACATCGTCGTCGACGGCCGCGCGCATCATGGAGGACGTCAGGTTGTAAGCCCGCTTGATCGCAGCGGCCCCCGCCCCCTTCTCGACCAGGGTCCGGATCCAGCTCTGGACGTCCATGCGGGTGACGGCCCGCAGCTCCCACTCCGCCCAGTAGGGCATGACGTGGTTCTTGATGTTGGAGGCGTCGCCTCGCAGCGTGTGGGGCTCAACGACGCGGGCGTTCCACCACCGGTCGTGCCACTCACGGAACGACACTTCACCGGCCCGCGGGTCGCGCATGCCTCCGCGGGCGAACTGGGTCTCCATCTCGATGCCCCAGGCGCGCGCCTGCGCCTTGAGGGGGAACGACTCGCTGAACCGGTCCCCTGTCCGGTTGCGTACGGTCGCCTGCCACTTGCCGGACTTCAACTTGCGGATGTACGAGGCGATACTCCTTGTTCAACGGTGACGAGGCCGGGATGGCCCGGGTCAGCGGCGGGCGGCCGGCGAGACGACGGCGCGGCGGCTGATGAACTCATCGAGGCCGTCCGCGGGGACCCGTACACGGGACCGGCCTGGTCCGGTACGGAGGTCGACGACAGGCAGGTCGCCGGCAGCGATGAAGCGGTAGACGGTGCGGCGGTCGACGTCCAAGGCGGCGGCGACGGCGGGAATGGACAGCAGGCGTGCAGGCATGGAGGAGAACCTCGAGGTGGGGATGGGCTGGGGCCGGGGAGTCAGCACCGGGTATCGGCCGTTGCAAGGCGGTCAACCGGCCCTGTCGGGCAGTGGGATCACGTCACGGAGAATCTCCGCGCAAAGGAGCTGATCACGTGCGACTCCGTCAGGCGAGGCCCGCCAGCGCAGGAGAGAATGACCAGGTGGCGTCCGCGCTCTGGCTGTGCGCCAGAGCGCGATGTAAGAATCACGACCTGGGCAAATCCGGAAGAGCCGTGGCTTCGGCCAGACGGTCCCAGTCGATTTCGACCTTCTCGGTGCGGAAGCAGTGCTGGTAGCGCAACCCCAGCCAGTTCGGGGTGACACCGGCCCACTCGGCAACTGCGAAGGACGAGATGCCCATCCTCAGCCACTTCACCAGGCAGGACTCACGGAGAATCGAGATCGGCTCCCCCAGACGCCACGAGTACAGCTCGTCCCGCGAAAGGACGGCCTGCTGGGCCTGCTCCCAGACCCGTTTGTAGACGGAAGGCGAGAGCGCCCCACCTCCCATACCGGGAAAGAGCAGGTCGTCCTCCTGTAGACCAGCGTCGCTGATCCACCCACGCAGGAACTCCACGGCCTGCGGCTGGAGCGGAATTTCCCTTGCCACACCTTTGTGACGGGCTGTCAACTTACCCAGGTCGCCCTCCGGGAGCACCACGTCGCTCACTCGCAGGGCGCGAGCCTCACCCGGTCGCAGAGCCTGCTCGGCCACGATGCGCATGAAGGGGTGCACCGAGCGATGGGCACCCGCATGCCCGCGCATCCACTCGAGCAGCGATCGAACCTGCTCCTCGGAATACAACCATTCCTCGTCCATGACCTCGACATACATAGCTCTGAACTCCTCGGGGAAACAACGGAATGCGTCACGCGGGGATCAGCGCGACAGGTTCAATGGTCTGCGGAATCGCCGGTTTGGCTAACCGGCGATCGTCGGCTATGTTTCGCCCGACACAGCGCTCACGGCATCCAGGCGCATGCGGAACAGCAGGGCGTAGCCGCGCTTCTCCGGACCGCTCTAGGTTTGCTTGCTTCGCCGCGTCATTCCAGTCCGTTGCACCCTCAATGTGTCTGCCGTCGGCGAATCAGAACGCCCCAGGATCACGCAGGAGCGCCGCTACCGGCGCGCTCGCCTGGCGGTCGACGCCAGAGAACAGAGCAGGCTTCTTCTAAGCGCCTGCCCTGTTGTCAGCGGCGGCAGCCAGCAATCACTGGTCTCGACGACGGCCGAACGCTCAGCCGACGCCGACAGGGACTCGAAGTTTCGTGCAAGAGAGCCGTCCAGCAGCCTCGTAGACACGCGGGAGGACCCCTACGAGGCAATGCCCAACTCTGGAAGATCCCGTCCGCCGAACAGGTCGTCGAAGCGGCGGGCTCCTTGCGTAGAAATCAGAAAGTACGGGGCCCCGGAGCCGACAACGCTGTGCGGCCCTTGCTGCCCCGCGATGAGGACATCATGTGGCGCCCACACGTCGAGCCCATCGAACACGTAGTAGACCGGGAGACTGGTCCAGGCAATGAGCTGCAAGTGCGCCAGAACTGCTGAGCGTTCAACGGCATGACGCCCTGTTCGCTGGCTGGTCATCCCACCCTTACAGTCGATCAGCACCAGGTCCCGTGCCTTCGCCGCAATGAGATCCGGAAACCAGCGAATGGAGCTGTCCGTTCTCCGGAGCGCGCATTGGAGCGCCCGGCTCAGTAGACCCTGCCCCCAGAAATCCACTTCCCATCCTCGCCCGATGAGTTGCTCGGCGACGTGCCGCTCGTGCGCATCGCCTATCGCTTTCCGCTGCTGGAAGCTCGCCATGAATGCAGTGTGACCCGCCGAGCGAAGTAGGTAACTCTCCGTGGATCAAACCAGGCCAGTCCCACTCTGTCTCAGTAGTTCTCACTGTGTTCGCGCCAGTCCGTGGACGTCCGGCAACGTCCGCAGACGCTCTCCTCAACTTGGCCGAAATGCAACGGAAAAGGCCGCCTATCGACCGCTCCAGATGCAAGAGGAAGCCGTCGCTCTGCGCCCGTGGCACTTCCGTACGCCCCCAGAGCGTTCGAAACTGCGACAACGGCCGATCCTCACACACACAGCCGCGACTACATGTGGACGGTGGGGTCTCAACTCGCCGGAGCGGAGCCAACACTGTAGTTGCTTCGCGATCTGGTGCATTGCCAGTGCCCACTCACTCCGCAACGACGGCATCCGGCTCAGAAATCACCCACTACGGAAGCTGGACGGCGTGCCTGGCCGTTCGCCCTCCCTGACACCTTGACGACGCCTTCATAAAGAGAGCTGGACGTGCACACCCAGCCAGCCAACCGCCTTCAAGTCACGGACGAGCCACTCATAGGCAAGCTCAGTCGCCGGGCGGGATGAGCCAGTGGACAGTTCGCGATCTACGTAGTAGGGCCGATGGAAGTTCGTCTTGGAACCGACCGGCCCACCGGGGAACGGCGAGGTAGGGCCGAACCCCGGCTCGGTCCACAGGTCCAGGTCCACCTCAGGTGGGTCATTGCGGCGCCCTGCGGCCTTGGGACGGAGGGTATGGATCAAGCCGCTGTGCGACCCGTCCGTGTCGTCCTCCGGCATGACCACCATGCCTTCGGCGCTCACGGGCAGGGCGCTGTACAGGCCCAGCGCAGAGGCGAGGGACGGGAAGTTCAGTTCGACCAGCTGTCGGTAGCCGATGAGGGCGTCTCGCAGAATCTGTCTGGTGATCCCCAGCGTCAGCAACGGGGAGTACCCCTGCCACATCCGTCCACGCCGCGGGATTTCCTGATCCGGTTCGCCGTACGGTCTGCGCAGCACCTCGTCGGTAACACCGGCCAACTGGGAGTGCAACCACCGGATGTCCGCCGAGTCGTAGGTGTAGCCAGCAACTTGATGGGTGTACCGCACGGATGTCCGCACATGCTCCATCATCGCCTCAACTCGCCGGCGCACTTCAGGCACAGAGACGCCATCGCGGGGCACGTTTCCCTGGCGGAGTCGCTGCGCAAGGTGCCACAGCCGCTCATGGGCCAACGGAGAATCCGGCGGCACCAGAAGAGCACCACGTCGGACTAAACGCTCAAGGGGCTCGCGGATCCGACCGCGGGCCCACTCCCACCTGCCCAGCGGATCACCGGGAAAGAGGTGCTGACTCCACCATCGCCATTCGGGGTCTTCACGGTTCGACGGGTGCGAGGCCATTGGAGTCACCGCGGGCGGCTCGGAGGAGTATCTCGACGGAGAGATGGCCACCCAGCCCTCCTTCGCCCACACTCCCCACCGAGGCAGCCGTCCATCCCGCATATCAACAAGCGAGCCGCTCAGCGGACCGAAACCCTCAACAAGGGCCTCGAGCGCCTCCCGCAGCCAAGTGCCTGCGATTTCAGCGGTTCGGAGTTCGTCGTCCGCCCGGCCCAGTCGGGCGATGGCGGTCCTGGCCCTGTCTTCAGCCTCGCGCATGCCATGGTGTTGCTTCTTGCCCCGGGCGATCTCGTCGAACGTCCAGGAAGCGGCCGCAGGGTTGGCCCGAGCAAGGCGGAGCATAAGGTTCTCCGCTTCGTCCGGGGCACTCGCGCTCACGGCGAACGCGATCGCGTAGCGCCACCGGGGGAAAGCGTCGGCAGTGACGATCTCCTCCGGCAGTACGGAGCCCTTGCGCAGGGCCTGGGCGCCGAAGTGCTGCTCGAAGACAGGCAGGGCGAAGCGGAGGCCCTCAGCTTCCTGGACGACCAGACCGGTGTCGGTCAGCTCCCACACCTCGGCTTCATGCCCGAAGTGCTGAGCGGGGACTGGACCGCCGGCATTCAGGACGTGTACGGCGAGACGAGCAAGGCGGTCCCAGGTCTGTGAGGATGGGGAACCCTTGCGCCGTCCTTTGATGACGGACGCGGCCAGACCGGACAGCAGCTCCAGGCTGGTCACCCGTGCGTCTTCACCGGCCAGGAGGCGGGAGGCGACGGACAGGGCTTGAAGGGGGCTGGTCAGCAGGTCCTGTACTTCTCGCTCTTCGAAAAGCATGCGCGCGTCGTCGCCGATCACAAGGTCGAGAAGTTCCGCGCCTCTCCGCACTGACCACGGGGCGACCTCGTGCACCACAGCCCTGCCCAGCTCGATTCCAGGTCTGCACGTGGCGAGAATCCGGGCGGTCGGGTGGGCGGCCAGCAAGAGCCTGGCCTCGTACAGGAGCTGTGCAACCTGCTCGGGTGAGATCCGATCGAGATCGTCGATCACGATACGTCCGAGTCCACTCGCCGGCTCGCCGCCCGCGCGTGTGATGGCATCCAGCAGATCTGGAACGGCCTTGCCCGCATCCACCCATACAGGGATCACGACATCGGGGTCACCCGCTGCCTCGCGGAGCCCTTCCCGCAACCAACTCTCGGCTTCCTCACTCTTGCCGGCTCCCATGGGCGCGACCAGAACCGCCAGAGTGCCGACGGGGACAGTCACCACCGGCAGTGAGGACTTGTCAGCCCAGTCCAGAACGGCATCGGCACGCTCCTCGGGCACAAGGCTCAGTCGTGCCTCACGGCGGTGCTGCGAGGCACGGGCTGCATCAGTGAGGGCATCTGACCTGGGCTTGTGTCCGGCGGACACGGCGTCGAGCAAATGTGCGAGGACGTCACCGGAGGTGATGGCACCGGCGTAGGTACGGCGGATGGAGTCGTACCGATCCAGGTAGCGGCACAGCTGGTCGTGGTGCCACACCGCCCAGCCCTTGAGCCCAAGGCGTGCCGCATACGTGGACACGAATTGCTCAATCCGAGCAATGCCTCCGCTGCCCGGCACGGGAGTCAGGATCACATTGGTGGTGAAGATCAGATACTCGGGCAGCCGCTCCCGCTTCGAAGTCGGGCTCAGCCACGCTTCGAATTCCTCTTTGACCTGCCCCTTCAGCCACGAGACAGCATCCTGGGGCTGTTGATCCGTGCGCTGCCGGAACTTGGCCTGCACGACCCCGTAGCCGTCCCATGCCTCAAGCTCGCTCGGATAGGGCACCCGCCCCTCGAACGTTGCCTCACGCCCGCCGTCCTTGCCGTCCCCGAAGGCGGAGACGCCCGGCCCGAGGATCTCCTGGGCCAGGGCCTGCGACACGTGCTCGAACTCCCGGGTGCTCAGCCCGCTGAGGTTGTAATCCACCCCGCCATGATGCCGCTGCGGCTATCTCCCGACCGCCCAACGGAACTATTTCCCCGGCCGGGCCTCTGCGACCACGCCGATTCACGTGGCTTGACCAGCCCAGCAACACGCCTGACAGTCCATCAGAACGAGCGTCAAATGAGCGTCACGAGCGTCATTTCAGCGTCAAGGTATCGCCCGTAACGCCCACACCGCACATAATGCGCACGCACAAAACACCAGGTCAGGAGCCCTTTGCCACCGGCTCAAGGATGGCAACGCACTCCACATGGTGCGTCATCGGAAACAGATCGAACGCCCGCAACGTCCGCACCCGGTACCCGCCCTCCCGGAAGTACCCCAAGTCCCGCGCCAGCGCCGCCGGATCGCAGGCCACGTAGGCGATGCGTCGTGCCCCCAGGGAGGCCAGGTGCTGGACCGTCTTCTTGCCGGCTCCGGCTCGGGGCGGGTCGAGGACGATCAAGTCGGCCTCGGTGATGCCGGTGCGGGGGAGGACGGAGTCGACCTTGCCCTGTTCGATGCGGACGCGGGGGAAGTCGGCGAGGTTGTGCCGGGCGTCCTCGACGGCGCGCTTGCCGGACTCGATGCCGAGGACCGCGCCCTTCTCGCCGAGCCGGTCGGCGAGGGCGCCCGCGAAGAGGCCGACGCCGCAGTACAGGTCGAGGGCCGTCTCGCCCTTGCGGGGCAGCAGGCCCTGCATGACGGCCTTGACGAGGGTGTCGGCGGCCTTCGGGTGGACCTGCCAGAAGCCGCCGTTGCCGACGCGGTAGGTGCGGTCGTCGGCGCGCTCCCGGACGAAGGGGCGGCCGTGGACGCGGTGGACGCCGCCGTCCTTCTCCCCGACCCGCATCACCGACACCGGCTTGTCCAGCTCCACGATGGGCAGCCGCGCGCCCGGCCTCGGTGTCAGGATCACCTGGCGGTCCTGCGAACCCGTCGCCGCGATCGCCTCGATGGACGCCATCCCCGACCAGTCGCGCTTCTCGATACCCAGCTCGGTCACCCCGGGCGCCGCGATCATGCAGTGGTCGATCGGCTCGACCTCGTGCGAGCGGTGGCGGCGCAGCCCGGCCCGGCCCGTGGAGGCGTCCACCGCGTACTGGACGCGCGTACGCCAGGCGGGGACCTCACCGGCCGGCAGCTTGTCGCCCTCCGCCGGCATCACCGTGCCGTCCCAGCCCGCCTCCTCGGGTGTGAGACCCGCGAGGCGCTGCAGCTGCTCGGCGATGACCTCGCCCTTGAGCCGCCGCTGGGCGCCGGGCTTGGCGTGCTGCCAGTCGCAGCCGCCGCAGCGGCCGGGCCCGGCGTACGGGCAGGGGGCCTCGACGCGGTCCTTGGAGGCGGAGCGGACCTCGACCGCGTCCGCGCGCAGAAAGCGTGCCCCCTCCTCGCCCTCCGTGACCCGGGCGACGACCCGCTCGCCGGGCAGCGCGTGCCGGACGAAGAGGACCTGGCCGGTGGACGTACGGGCGACGCAGTGACCGCCGTGGGCGACGGGGCCGACCTCGACCTCGTACTCCTCCCCGACCAGCGACCTCACCGGCGCGCGGTCCCGCGACCCGTCCTGCGCCCCCTCCCGCGGCCCGTCCTGCGACTGCGGCCCCGCCTGCGATTTCTTCGGTTCTGCCTGCATGGCGGAGTGACTCCAGGAGAGAAAAGGGGAACGTCCGGACAACAGCCCACCAGTCTACGTGCTCACCGGGGTCAGCTCTTCGGGCCGGGTTCCCTGGATGGTTCCTCCGCCGGGCCGCGTCGCACCGCACCCGGCGCGTTCCACTCCTGCTGCTTGCGGGCCCGCTTCCTCGCGACCTCGGAGGAGGCGAGCTGGTACGGCACCGAGGTCACCATGACGCCCGGCGTGAACAGCAGCCGACCCTTGAGCCGGAGGGCGCTCTGGTTGTGCAGCAGCTGCTCGTACCAGTGGCCGACCACGTACTCCGGGATGATCACCGACACGACGTCGCGCGGCGACTCCCGGCGCAGCCCCTTCACGTACTCGATGACCGGCCGGGTGATTTCGCGGTACGGCGAGTCCAGGACCTTCAGCGGTACATCGATGCCGCGCCGGTTCCACTCCTCCTGGAGGGCCCTGGTCTCGGCCGGGTCGACGTTGACGCTGAGCGCTTCCAGGGTGTTCGAGCGGAGCAGCTTGGCGTAGGCGAGGGCACGCAGGGTGGGGCGGTGGATCTTGGAGATCAGGACGACCGAGTGGATGCGTGACGGTCGTACGACGTCGTCGCTCGGGGCGTCCGGCGCGGCGATCTCCTCGGAGACCCGGTCGTAGTGCTTACGGATCGCGGTCATCGTCGCGTAGAAGATCACCATGCCGAGCAGCGCGACCCAGGCGCCGTGCGTGAACTTGGTGACGAGGACGACGACCAGGACCAGGCCCGTGAAGAAGGCCCCGAAGGCGTTGATCGAGCGGGAGCGGATCATACGGCGGCGCGCGGCCGGGTCCGTCTCCGTGGCCAGGTGGCGGTTCCAGTGCCGGACCATGCCCGTCTGGCTGAGCGTGAAGGAGACGAACACGCCGACGATGTAGAGCTGGATGAGACGGGTCGAGTCGGCGCCGTAGACCCACACCAGCAGAACGGCGGCGCCCGCGAGCAGCACGATGCCGTTGGAGAAGGCGAGGCGGTCGCCGCGGGTGTGCAGCTGGCGGGGCAGGTAGCGGTCCTGGGCGAGGATCGAGCCGAGCAGCGGGAAGCCGTTGTACGCGGTGTTGGCGGCCAGGAACAGCACCAGCGCGGTGGCGGCGGCCAGCAGGACGAAGAAGAACGTGCCCTCGCCGAAGACGGCCGCCGCGACCTGGGAGATCACCGGATTCTGGACGTAGTCGGCGCCGACCGGGACACCGTCGCGGAGCAGGTCCTTCGCCGGGTTCTCCGTCATGTGCACATTGGTGGCCAGCGCCAGGCCGATGACGCCGCAGAACATGGTGACGGCGAGCAGGCCCATCATGGCCAGCGTGTTCCCGGCGTTCCTGGACTTGGGCTTGCGGAACGCGGGCACACCGTTGCTGATCGCCTCGACACCGGTGAGCGCGGCGCAGCCGGAGGAGAAGGAGCGCAGCAGCAGGAAGACCAGCGCGAAGCCCGCGAGGCCCTGCTGCTCGGCCTCGATGTGCAGATCGGCGGTCGGTGCCTCCATGGTGTCGCCGAGGACCACGGACCGGAATGCGCCCCAGCCGATCAGGATGAACACGCTGGTCACGAAGACGTACGTCGGGATCGCGAAGAGCTTCCCGGACTCCTTCACCCCGCGCAGGTTCATCAGCGTGAGCAGCACGATGATGACGGTCGCGGACAGGACCTTGTGCTCGACGACGAAGGGGACCGCCGAGCCGAGGTTCTCCACCCCGGAGGAGATCGACACGGCGACGGTGAGGACGTAGTCGACGAGCAGCGCGCTGGCCACGCCCAGGCCCGCCTTCGGGCCGAGGTTGGTGTTCGCCACCTCGTAGTCGCCGCCGCCGCTGGGGTACGCGTGCACGTTCTGCCGGTACGACGCCACGACCGTGAACATCAGCACGATGACCGCGACCGCGACCCAGGGAGCGAAGTGGTACGCCGACACGCCCGCGATGGACAGGACCAGCAGAACCTCGCCGGGCGCGTACGCCACGGAGGACAGCGGGTCGGAAGCGAAGACGGGGAGAGCGATGCGCTTCGGCAGGAGCGTTTCTCCGAGTCGGTCACTGCGCAGTGCGCGCCCGATCAGAATCCGTTTGGGCACGTCGGTCAGTTTGGACACGCAGGGGATCGTAAGCTCCCCGCCCATCCCAGGGCACATCCGGGTGAAATCCCGCACGGCTGTGGAGTGAAATCGGTGCGGCTCCCGGCTGCCGGTTCAGGCACGGGAAGCATCCTCGGGCCTAATGAACGATGTCCTTACATCCATACGTACGACTGTCCGTACGACAGTCGTACGTATGGACAGTCACACGGACATCCCCTACGGACACACCCCCGCCCCCTCACCCCCTGGAGGCCTCATGGCGGCCGCAACCGCGGAACTGATCGGCGTCACCGCGTCACTCGTCGGCCTCGGCGTCCTGACCCTGATCAGCGTCCGCAGCATCAGCCGCCGCTGCACGGAGGAACCGTGCGGTCGCTACGGGCGGCCCTGACGAGGGAGATGCCGATACGGTGGACCCGAGGCGGGCCGAGGCACTGTCAGCGGCACGGCATAGGCTCATGAGCATCAGGCATCCGCGCAGAGTGCCCGGGCGAGCCGCACCGGGGCCACAGGTGGGTGCCCGGCGAGCCGGGAGAGGGACATGAGCAGGACATTGTCGCAGGTCAGTGCGCCTATGAGGAGTGCGGGGTAGGGCCGTGCATATTGTCATCATGGGCTGCGGACGCGTGGGCTCCGCTCTTGCCCAGACCCTGGAGCAACAGGGGCACACGGTCGCCGTGGTCGACCAGGACCCCACCGCCTTCCGACGACTGGGCTCCGGGTTCGGCGGCCGCCGTGTCACCGGGGTCGGCTTCGACCAGGACACGCTGCGCGAGGCTGGCATCGAGGAGGCGGGCGCGTTCGCCGCCGTCTCCAGCGGTGACAACTCGAACATCATCGCCGCCCGCGTGGCCCGCGAGATGTTCGGCATCGAGAACGTGGCGGCCCGTATCTACGACCCCCGCCGCGCCGAGGTCTACCAGCGCCTGGGCATCCCGACGGTCGCCACCGTCCGCTGGACCGCCGACCAGATGCTGCGCCGCCTGCTGCCCTCCGGGGCCGAGCCGCTGTGGCGCGACCCCACCGGCGGGGTGCAGCTCGCCGAGGTGCACGCGTCGACGTCATGGGTGGGCCAGCGGATCAGCAGGCTCCAGGACGAGACCGGCGTCCGCGTCGCCTTCCTCACCCGGCTGGGCGAGGCGATCCTGCCCACCTCGCAGACGGTGCTTCAGGAGGGCGACCTGGTGCACGTGATGATGCGCACGGACGAGGTCGAGAAGGTCGAGGCGGCCTTCGCCGAGGGCCCCGAAAAGGAAGGCGGTCACTGATGAGGGTCGCCATTGCCGGAGCCGGAGCCGTCGGCCGCTCGATCGCGGGCGAGCTTCTGGAGAACGGGCACGAGGTCCTGCTGATCGACAAGGCGCCGACCGCCATCTCGGTCGAGCGCGTCCCGCAGGCGGAGTGGCTGCTCGCCGACGCCTGCGAGATCACATCACTGGACGAGGCCGCCCTGCAGCGCTGCAACGTCGTCATCGCCGCGACGGGCGACGACAAGGTCAACCTGGTCGTCTCACTCCTGGCGAAGACGGAGTACGGCGTCCCGCGCGTCGTCGCCCGCGTCAACAACCCCAAGAACGAGTGGCTGTTCAACGAGGCGTGGGGCGTGGACGTCGCCGTGTCCACCCCCCGCCTGATGTCGGCCCTCGTCGAGGAAGCGGTGAGCGTCGGCGATCTCGTCCGCCTCCTCCGCTTCAGCCACGGCGACGCCAACCTCGTCGAACTGACCCTGCCGCCCGAGTCCGCCCTCGCCGGCACCCGGGTCGGCGACGTCGAGTGGCCCGAGGACACGTCCCTGGTCACCATCATCCGCGGTACCCGAGTTCTGACCCCCTCCAAGGAAGACTCCATGGAGGCGGGCGACGAACTCCTCTTCGTAGCCGCCCAGGCCCGCGAGGAGCAGCTGGAGGACCTGCTGTCGGTACGCCGGGAGGACGCGGCGGGCTGACGTTCGACGGTACGAGGACGGGGTGCCCGGAATCCTCCGGGCACCCTATGCGTTTCGGTCCTGTCCGACGGATGGAGCCAGGGGTTCATCGCCCCCGCCGCCCCTACCCGTCCCATCCTCCAGGGGCTGCGCCCCGGACCCCGTGAGGGGTGTTGGGGGTTGTGGGGCAGCTGCGGGTTGTGTGGGGCTGGTCGCGCCCACGCGGCGGAGCCGCACATCAATACAGCCCCGCGCCCCTTAGCCTGTCCGGCGTTTGAGGACGAGGCCGAAGGCCGATGGGGGTCCAGGGGGCGCAGCCCTCTGGCGGGGCCTGGGGCGTAGCCCCGGCGGGGGCGTCCTCAGTCCTCGGCGGCAGCCGCCCGCGTGGTCTTGGCCCTGCGCTCCTCCTCGGCCCGCTCCTCAGCCTCCATCTCCGCGAACACGTCGATCGGAGCGGGCGCCTTCGCCAGGAAGACCCAGGTGAGCCAGACGGCCAGCAGGAACGGCGGAATCTTCAACGCGACGAGCACCCAGCCCAGTTGCGTCGTGTCGGCCCACCAGTACAGCGGGAAGAGAATCGCGCACTTGGCGAGCAGGATGAGCCCCCAGGCCCAACTCGCCTTCGCATACGCCTTCTTGCGCCCGGGGTTCCGGGTCCGCCAGGAGAGGTTCTCCTTGAAGACCGGGCCGAGGATCAGGCCGATCAGCGGCACGCCCGCGAGCGTGGTGATGATGTACGCCAGCCCCAGCCCCAGCGTGTAGAGCATCCCCGGCAGATAGAAGTCCTTCGCATTGCCGGTCATCATCGCGAAGACCACACCGAAGGCGACGCCGAAGACGCCGCTGAAGGCGTGCTTGATGGTGTCCCGCATGGCGAGGCGCACCACGACCAGCAGCACGGACACGGCAAGCGCCGCGATGGCCGCCGAGTGCAGGTCCTTGTTGATCGTGTAGATCGTGACGAAGAGGAGGCCGGGCACCACCGTCTCGACCATGCCCCGCACGCCGCCGAACGCCTCGAAGAGCGCGGCCTCCGTCACCGCCCTCGAATCCTGCTGGGCGTCTTCGGTCGGCTTGTCGAGCGACGTCACCGGCTACTCCCGTCCGAGCGGTCTGAGTTCGTACTTCGGATTGAACAGCACCCTGCGGCCCCGGCTCACCGAGATCCGCCCGGATGCGATCAGCCTGCGCCCCGGCTCTATGCCGACGATGGAGCGCCTGCCGAGCCACACCACGTCCAAGGCGGCCGAACCGTCGAACAGTTCGGCCTCCAGGGCCGGAACGCCGGCCCTCGGGCGCAGCGTGACCGTGCGCAAGGTACCAGTAACGGTCACTATCTGTCGGTCATGGCAGTCACAGATGCGCGTACAGCCCGCGGTGTCGGCGTCTTCGCGCAGTTCCTCGGACTCCAGGTCCTCCTGGGACGACGAGAGCCGGCCGAGCATGCGCCGGAACCGGCCCACCGGCTTCTCGGAACGAGGAACAGCACTCATACCGAAAGCGTACCGGCGCCCGCCGACACCGACGTACCCGCGGGGACGCACCGCCGGAACCTGACCGGAACGCACCGCCAGCCACCGTCGCCCGCCCCCGGCCGAGACCCATGTCACCTCTCGAACCGGTACCCCATCCCCGGCTCCGTGACGAAGTGCTTGGGCCGCGACGGGTCCGCCTCCAGCTTGCGGCGCAGCTGGGCCATGTAGACCCGGAGGTAGTTGGTCTCCGTACCGTACGACGGCCCCCACACCTCCTGGAGCAGCTGTTTCTGGCTGACCAGGCGCCCGGTGTTGCGGACGAGGACTTCCAGGAGGTGCCACTCGGTGGGGGTGAGGCGGACGTCGCGGCCGGCGCGGTTGACCTTCTTCGCGGCCAGGTCGACGGTGAAGTCGGCCGTGTCCACGAGCACGTCGCCCTCGCCGGCGCCGACGGGCTCGGCACGGCGGACGGCGGCACGGAGACGGGCGAGGAGTTCGTCCATGCCGAAGGGCTTGGTGACGTAGTCGTCGGCGCCGGCGTCGAGGGCCTCGACCTTCTCGTCCGAGGTCTGGCGGGCCGAGAGCACCAGGATCGGCACCCTGGTCCAGCCGCGCAGCCCCTTGATCACCTCGACGCCGTCCATGTCGGGCAGGCCGAGGTCGAGGACGACGACATCGGGGTGGCGGGCGGCGGCGAGCTGGAGCGCGGTGGCGCCGTCGGGGGCCGCGTCGACCTCGTACTCACGTGCCTTCAGGTTGATCACGAGGGCACGTACGATCTGCGGCTCGTCGTCGACCACGAGCACCCTGGTCATGAGGCCTGCCTTTCCGGTTGTGCGAGTCGTACGGGGGCATGGACACCGAGTGGGCTCTCCACCGCCCGGAGGGTGAGCACCATGGTGAGGCCGCCGCCGGGGGTGTCCTCGGCGTTCAGCGTGCCGTCCATCGCCTCGGCGAAGCCGCGCGCCACCGCGAGGCCGAGGCCCACGCCCGCGCCGCGCGGGGCGTCGCCGTAGCGCTGGAAGGGCGCGAAGATGCGGTCCTTGGCCTCGTCGGGGACTCCGGGGCCGCGGTCCACCACGCGGACCTCGACCCGGTCGGCCAGGGCGCTGGCGGCCACCAGGACGCGTTCGGCGGGCGGGCTGTACTTGACGGCGTTCTCGACGACGTTGGCGACCGCCCGCTCCAGCAGGCCCGCGTCCACGGCGACCATGGGCAGGATCTCGGGGATGTCCAGCTCCACGCTGTCCTCGGGGACCCCGCCGAGCGCCATCGGCACCACCTCGTCGAGGTCGGTCGGGCGGATCAGCGGGGTGACCGTGCCGGTCTGCAGGCGGGACATGTCGAGGAGGTTGCCGACGAGGTGGTCGAGCCGGTCGGCGCCCGCCTCGATGCCGGCGAGCAGCTCGGCCTGGTCCTCCTCCGACCAGGCCACGTCGTCGGAGCGCAGCGAGGACACCGCGGCCTTGATGGCGGCCAGCGGGGTGCGCAGGTCGTGGCTGACGGCGGCCAGCAGGGCGGTGCGGATGCGGTTGCCCTCGGCCAGCGTGCGGGCCTGCTCGGCCTCGTGCTTCAGGCGCTGGCGGTCCAGTACGACGGCGGCCTGGGCGGCGAAGGCGGCCAGCACCCGGCGGTCCTCGGCGGGCAGGACGCGGCCGGACAGCGCGAGCGCCATGTGGTCCCCTATCGGCATGTCCACGTCCGCGTCCTCCGGGCGCCCCACGACCGGGCTCGGCCCGACCCTGCCCGCACAGGTCCACGGGTCGACGTCGCTCTCGCGTTCCAGCAGCGCCACCGACTCCATGGCGAAGGTCTCGCGAACCCGCTCCAGCAGCGCCTCCAGGCTGGTCTCGCCGCGCAGCACGCTGCCCGCCAGGAAGGACAGGATCTCCGACTCGGCGCGCAGCCGGGCCGCCTGGTGCGTACGCCGGGCCGCCAGGTCGACGACGGACGCCACCGACACGGCCACGGCGAAGAAGACCGCGATGGCGACGATGTTCCTGGGGTCCTCGATCGTCCAGGTGTGGACGGGCTCCGTGAAGAACCAGTTGAGCACCGCCGAGCCGAAGGCGGCCGAGGCCAGCGCCGGGAGCAGGCCGCCGACCAGGGCCGCGGTCACCGTCAGCGACAGGAACAGCAGCATGTTGTTGGCGATGCCGAGATTCGCGTCGACGTGGGTGAGCAGCAGCGTCAGCAGCGCCGGGCCGCCGATGCCCGTCAGCCAGCCCCAGATGATCCGGGAGCGGCCCAGCCGTCCGCCCCGCGCGACCGGCAGCCCGCGCCCCTTGCCCGCCTCGTCGTGCGTGATCAGGTGGACGTCCAGGTCGGGCCCGGAGCCCCGGGCGACCAGGGCACCGACGCCCGGTCCGAAGACGTACTGCCAGGCCTTGCGCCGGGAGACGCCCAGTACGATCTGGGTCGCGTTGACCCCGCGTGCGAACTCCAGCAGTGCGGCCGGGATGTCGTCACCGACCACGTGGTGGAAGGTGCCGCCGAGGTCCTCCACCAGGGTGCGCTGGACGGCGAGTTCCTTGGGCGAGGCCGAGGTCAGCCCGTCGCTGCGGGCGATGTAGACGGCCAGCACCTCGCCGCCCGCGCCCTTCTCGGCGAGGCGGGCCGCGCGGCGGATCAGCGTACGGCCCTCGGGACCGCCGGTCAGCCCGACCACGATCCGCTCGCGCGAGCCCCAGATCTTCGACACCCGATGCTCGCTGCGGTACTGCTGCAGGTACTCGTCGACCCGGTCGGCCACCCACAGCAGCGCCAGTTCACGCAGGGCGGTGAGGTTGCCGGGGCGGAAGTAGTTGGACAGGGCCGCGTCGACCTTGTCGGGCTTGTATATGTTGCCGTGCGCCATGCGGCGGCGCAGGGCCTGCGGCGACATGTCGACAAGTTCGATCTGGTCGGCCCGGCGCACCACCTCGTCCGGGACGGTCTCCCGCTGCCGTACGCCCGTTATCGACTCGACGACGTCACCGAGCGACTCCAGGTGCTGGATGTTGACCGTCGACACGACGTCGATCCCGGCCGCGAGCAGTTCCTCCATGTCCTGCCAGCGCTTGTCGTTGCGGGAGCCGGGCACGTTGGTGTGGGCGAGCTCATCGACCAGGGCGACCTGGGGGCGCCGTGCGAGGACGGCGTCGACGTCCATCTCGGCGAAGACGGTGCCGCGGTACTCGAGTTCCTTGCGCGGGAGCTGTTCCAGCCCGTGCAGCATCACTTCCGTACGGGGCCGGTTGTGGTGCTCCACGAAGGCGACCACGCAGTCGGTGCCCCGCTCGATGCGGCGGTGCGCCTCGGCGAGCATGGCGTACGTCTTGCCGACGCCCGGTGCCGCACCGAGGTAGATCCGAAGCTTGCCGCGTCCCATGGTCCCATTGTCTTCCCGTGACGGCTGTGCACGCTCCGTCGACCTTACGACCGGCGATGGCGGCAAAGAGGCCGGATTACGACGCCGGGGGCCGTCCTTGACGGAACTCTGACGTGGCGGCGGCCACGGTCAGTGTTCGACGGCCTCCCCGCGGTGTTCGACGATCTCCCCGTCGCTGAGCTCCAGGACCCGGTCGGCGAGGTCGAGCAGGGTCGCGTCGTGCGTGGCGACCAGCGCGGTGACGTTCTCGCTGCGGACGACGGCACGCAGCAGCTCCATGACGGCGTGCCCGGTCTCCGCGTCGAGCTGCCCGGTGGGCTCGTCGGCGATGAGGAGCGCGGGGTTGTTGGCCAGGGCGCGGGCGATGGCCACGCGCTGCTGCTGGCCGCCGGACAGCTCTCCGGGCCGCTGCCCGGCGTGCTCGGCGAGACCCACCAGGGAGAGCAGCAGCCCGACCCGTTCCTCGCGCTCACGCGGCTCGGCCCGGCGCAGCCGCAGGGGCACGCCCACGTTCTCGGCGGCCGTGAGGATGGGGATCAGCCCGAACGACTGGAACACGAAGCCGACGCGGTCCCGCCGCAGCTCCAGCAGCCCGTCCTCGCCGAGCCCGGACAGTTCGAGCCCGTCCACGACGATCCGCCCCTCGTCCGGCTCGTCGAGCCCGCCGACCAGGTTGAGCAGCGTGGTCTTGCCCGATCCCGAGCGCCCCTTGAGGGCGACGAGCTCACCGCGCGGCACGTCGAACGAGACCCCGCGCAGCGCGTGCACGACGGCCGCTCCGGTGCCGTACGAGCGGTGCACGTTCTCGACGCGCACCATCGTGTCCCCCATGTGTCCTCCCCCGTCGGCCGGGCGCCAGTATGGTCACCGGGCGCCCGGCCGATCAAGGCTCCGCCCGGCGTCGTACGGCCCTCGCCCACCCGTCGTCGCACACGCCGTCCGAACGCGGATGAACACAGGGGGCCGCATCCCCATGAGAATGCGGCCCCTGTGCTTGCTGTCTGTCTCTGTCCGACTAACGGACCTCGGTGATCTCCGGTCCGCGCTGCAGCTGGCCCATGCCGCCGGAGAAGCGGGAACCGGCCTGCTCCTCCTGCTGGACGCCCTCGGGCACCATCTGCGCGTCGTTGGGCAGCTTCAGGACGATCGGGTCGCGCGGGGCCATCGGGCCGTCGCCGCGGACCACGACCGTGTCCCGGAAGATCTGCTCCAGCAGCCCGGCGGTCTGCGGCTCCACCGCGCCCCGGCCGGAGATCACACCGCGCAGGAACCAGCGCGAGCCGTCCACGCCGACGAACCGTACGACCTGGAAGCCGCCCGTCCCGTCCGGCAGCTGCACCGGCACCTGCGCGCGCAGCTCCCAGCCCAGCGGGCCCTCGACCTCGTCGATGACACCGCCCTGCTGCGTGATGCCGCTGGCGATCTCCTCGCGCACCTCGCCCCAGATGCCCTCGCGCTTGGGCGCGGCGAAGGCCTGGAGCTGGATGGCGCTGTCGCGCAGTACGACGGTGGCCGCGACGATCGCGTCACCCGCGACCTCGACCCGCAGCTCCATGCCGTCGACCCCGGGCACGAAGATCCCGCCCAGGTCCACCCGGCCCTCGCCGGGGTCGCGCAGCTCCGAGCTGTCCCAGGGTCCGTCGGGGCGCGGCTCGGGCTCAAGCCGTACGCGCTCGCGCTCCGACTCCTCGTCCGCCTCAGTGTCGACGCTGTCGACGACCTGCTCGGCCTCGCCGGCCGCGTCCTCGGCGGCACCCTTCTTCTTGCGACGTCCGAACACGTCACTGTCCTTCCCGGTCGGATACGACCGATGCGTATCGATTCCCACCCGTTGTGCCGCCCACTGCGGCTTGACCGCCGTGACCGCTCGCAGCGTCCACTGCGGCATGACCGCCGGTGGACCCGAAGCCCCCCTCGGCCCGCGCCGAGTCGGGAAGCTCCGCCACCTCCTGGAAGCGCACCTTCTCGACCTGCTGGACGACCAGTTGGGCAATCCGGTCGAAGCGCTCGAACCGCACGGGTTCGTGCGGGTCGAGATTCACCACGATCACCTTGATCTCCCCACGGTACCCGGCATCAACCGTCCCCGGGGCATTCACGAGAGCGACACCGCAGCGGGCGGCGAGGCCGGAGCGTGGATGCACGAAGGCCGCGTACCCCTCCGGGAGCGCGATGGACACTCCCGTGGGCAGAACGGCCCGCTCGCCGGGCTTCAGTTCGCGACTCTCGGTGGTGCGCAGATCGGCTCCGGCGTCACCGGGATGCGCGTATGCCGGAAGCGGAACTTCCGGGTCGACGCGCCGGATCAACACGCTCACTGGCTCACGGCTCACGGGTTCACCTCGAAGGCCCGGGCGCGCCGGACCTGGTCCGGGTCCTTCATGGCCGCCTGGATCTCCTCCGGGCGGCCGTTGTCGATGAAGTGGTCGACCTTCACCTCGATGAAGAGGGCGTCGGCGCGGACGGCCACGGGACCGTCGGGGCCGCCGATGCGCCCGGTGGCGGTCGAGTAGATCTTCCGCCCGGCCACAGCGGTGACCCGGGCCTGAAGGTGCAGCACGGTGCCGACGGGCACGGGCCGTACGAAGTCGGTCTCCAGGCGCCCGGTCACCGCGATGGTCCGCAGCATCCAGTTGAGCGAGCCGAGCGTCTCGTCCAGGGCACTGGCGAGAACACCGCCGTGGGCCAGACCGGGCGCGCCCTGGTGCGCGGGCTTGACGGTGAACTCTGCGGTGAGGGAGACACCCTCGCCGGCCCTCGCCTCCAGGTGCAGCCCATGGAGCTGCTCGCCCCCGCACCCGAAGCACTGCCCGTAGTGCGCGCCGAGGAGTTCGCCGGGGGCGGGAGCCTCGGGGTGCCGCACGGGCGCCTGGGCGTCGGCCGGCGGCTTCAGGGACGCGGAAGTACCACTCACAGCCGCAGACCTTACCCGCGCGTCGGCCTCCGGCCGACACCGTGCCAAGCTTGACGTCATGCAGCCGTACGACGAACGCCTCACGGCCCCGCGTTCATGGTGGGCCATCTGCGTCCTGGCCGGGGTGAGCGCCGCCCTCATCCTCCTCCCCTTCGGCACGCTCCCGGCCCTGGCCGGCCTCGCCGCCGGCACCGCGGCCGCGGCGGTCGTCGTGAGCTCGTACGGATCGGCCCGTATCCGCGTCGTGGGCGGCGCCCTGGTCGCGGGCGACGCGAAGATTCCGGTGACCGCCCTGGGCGAGGCCGAGGTCCTGCCCCCCGACGAGGCCCGGGCCTGGCGCAGCCACAAAGCCGACCCTCGCGCCTTCATGCTCCTGCGCGCCTACGTCCCCACGGCCCTCCGCGTCGAGATCACCGACCCGGCCGACCCGACCCCCTACGTCTACCTCTCGACCCGGGCCCCGGAACGCCTGGCAGCGGCCCTGGACTCGGCTCGCACCACGGCGTAGGACACCAGAGGCCGGGGCGTGGGGTTGGCACGGGCCGGTGAGGGTGCGCGCTCAGCGGTGCTACTCCGGGCTGGAGCCGCACCCCGTCAGGGGCGCGGGGCTGTATCGATGTGCGGCTCCGCCGCGTGGGCGCGACCGGCTGCACACAACCCGCACCCACCCCACAACCCACACCGCCCACCCCCGCCCACCCGAAGTACTCCACCCACTCCAGGCATTCTCACCCTCCCCAGTTCCCACCCACCCACTCACTGGCCACCCACCCCACACCCCCCAGCGGGGGTCTGGGGGCGGCAGCCCCCCAGGCGGGGTCGAAGGGGCGCAGCCCCTGGAGGATGGGACGGGTAGGGGCGGCGGGGGCGAAAACAACCCCACCCCGGCGGCGCAGCCCTCAGCGCCCCAGTTCCTTGGGAATCTCCCCCACCCGCAGCGGATCCACCGGCTTCTCCAGCGGCGCAAGCTCCGGCAGGGCGTCCCACGGAACCTGGCTCTTACGGAGGTCCTTGCGGATGCGCTCGGCAAGGTGCTTGGTGTCGCGCCGGTTCATGGCGGCACCGACGGCCGCACCGACCATGAAGGGCATGAGGTTGGGCAGATTGCGCACCATCCGCTTCATGATCTGCTGCCGGAGCTGCAGCTTCATATGACTGCCCACGGCCGAGTTGATCGTCGACGGCTTCATCACGTCGATGCCACGCTCACCCGACCAGGAGTTGAGATAGGCGGTACTGCGCTGCTTCAGATTGCCGGGCGGGCGCACCCCGTACACCTCATGAAGCTCGGCGATGAGTTTCAGCTCGATCGCGGCCACCCCGGTGATCTCGGCGGCCAGCTCCGCGGGCATGGCGGGCGGCACCGGCAGCATGGCAGCGGCACCGACACCGGCACCGACGGTGGACGTGGCGTTGGCCGCGCCCGCGACGAGCTTGTCGGCGAGTTCCTCGGGGCCGAGGCCGGGGAACTGCTTGCGGAGCGTCCCGAGGTCTCGTACAGGGATCCGCGGCGCTGTCTCGATGAGCCGGTCGGCGAGATACGCGAGCCCCGCCCGGGCCCGGCTGCCGCCTTTGCGGGCCCCGGCCTTGATGCCTTCTCTGAGCCCGTCCCGGACGAGCGCCGCGCGGCGCCTGGCGACCGGGGCCGGGATGTCCACCGGCACCGGGAGGCCTTCCCGCGCGTCCGTACCGCCCGCGTCCATGGCGCCCCCCGACGCCGTACCGCGCGCACGTTCGAGCGAGGCCGCTCCAGGCTCGGAAGAGCCCCGCTCGTCGTCACGCACGCCGTGAGGGCCACCGTACGGCCCTTCGTCCGCCCCCTTGCGGAAGCGGCGCTTCCAAGGTGGGGTCGAGCCAGTCACGGCCGACCCTGCCTCAGTCGCAGTCGCGGCAGATCGGCTGACCGTTCTTCTCCCGGGCCAGCTGGCTGCGGTGGTGCACCAGGAAGCAGCTCATGCAGGTGAACTCGTCCTGCTGCTTGGGCAGCACCCGGACAGCCAGCTCCTCGTTGGAGAGGTCTGCGCCGGGCAGTTCGAGGCCCTCGGCGGCCTCGAATTCGTCGACGTCCACTGCGGACGTCGACTTGTCGTTCCGCCGGGCCTTGAGTTCTTCAAGGCTGTCCGAGTCGACGTCGTCGTCGGTCTTGCGTGGGGTGTCGTAATCCGTTGCCATGTCGCTCTCCCCCTCTGGGTGTCTGCGGTGTCTCCAGCGCACGTAACGCGTGAGAGGCCGGACTTGTGCCCGACCCGAGGCGGAGATTTTGCCTCACATCAAGGTCTGTTACTCAATCGACACCCAACCGGACCCCTCAAGAGTGATCGGCTTGGATGGCGAACGGGACCGTACACGGTCCAAAGGCCGCACTTCAAAGGCGTCTCACCGTGTACTTCCCGTGATCAGGACCCCCGAAAACCCGGATGTTCCCGGCTTTCCGACGGCCCCGATGATCACGGAGAGTAGATGGCTGGAAATTCGCCCTTGTGATCGATCACACACGATCTCCCTGGACGGGCGCCCAGAAAATTCCGCGCAAAGCGAACACCTCGAAGTGCGGCGGCATCATCTCAGATCGGCAGGGTCACTCGCATCACGAGTCCACCCCCCTCACGCGGCTGTGCGGCGATGTGCCCGCCGTGCGCGCGAGCCACGGACCGGACGATGGAGAGGCCGAGACCTACTCCCTTGTCGCTGCCCGTGCGTTCCGTGCGCAGCCGCCTGAACGGCTCGAAGATGTTGTCGATCTCGTACGCGGGTACCACGGGCCCCGTATTCGACACCACCAGAACCGCCTGGCCGTGCTGGGCCTGAGTCGTGACCTCGACCCACCCGCCTTCCGGCACGTTGTACCGTACGGCGTTCTGGACCAGGTTCAGCGCGATCCGCTCCAGCAGGACGCCGTTGCCCTGCACCACCACGGGCTCGCGCTTCCCGCGGATCTGCACGCCCTTGACCTCCGCCTCGGCGTGCACCTGGTCGACGGCCTGGGAGGCGACCTCGGCGAGGTCCACCGGCTTGCGCTCGACGATCTGGTTGTCGCTGCGGGCGAGCAGCAGCAGTCCCTCGACGAGCTGTTCGCTGCGCTCGTTGGTGGCCAGCAGCGTCTTGCCGAGCTGCTGGAGCTCCGGCGGGGCCCCCGGGTCGGACAGGTGCACCTCCAGGAGGGTGCGGTTGATCGCGAGGGGCGTGCGCAACTCGTGCGAGGCGTTCCCGACGAACCGCTGCTGGGCCGTGAAGGCCCGCTGGAGCCGCTCCAGCATGTCGTCGAAGGTGTCCGCCAGCTCCTTGAACTCATCGTCCGGGCCGTCCAGCTCGATCCGCCGGGACAGGTCCGAGCCCGCCACCGCGCGCGCGGTGCGCGTGATCCGGCCGAGCGGCGAGAGCACACGGCCCGCCATCGCGTAGCCGAAGGCGAACGCGATCACGGCGAGGCCCAGCAGGGCCAGCAGGGAGCGGCTGAGCAGATCGTCCAGGGCGTGCTGCCGCTGCACGTCGTTGCACCCCTTGAACGCGGCGTTGAGCTCCTCCTGATTGGGCGCGTCGTTCATCGCCGGACAGGTTTCGCTGGTGATGCGGAAGTCGCTGCCGCTGATCTGGAGGGACTGGCTGCTGCCCTCGTGGATGGCCTGCGCCGCCAGCAGGTAGATGATCGACAGCAGCAGGATCCCGGCGATCAGGAACATGCCGCCGTACAGCAGGGTGAGCCTTATGCGGATGGTCGGGCGCAGCCAGGGGAACGGGTTCTCCGGCTTCCTGGGGTCCCAGGTGGGCTTGGGAGGCGCCGTCGGGGGCGCGGGTGTCACGGTCATCGTGGATCAGATCCGATAGCCGGAACCGGGCACGGTGACAATCACGGGCGGCTCGCCGAGCTTGCGGCGCAGGGTCATCACGGTGACGCGCACGACGTTGGTGAAGGGGTCCGTGTTCTCGTCCCAGGCCTTCTCCAGCAGCTGCTCGGCGGAGACGACGGCGCCCTCGCTGCGCATGAGCACCTCCAGGACGGCGAACTCCTTCGGGGCGAGCTGGATCTCCTTGCCGTCACGGAAGACCTCGCGGCGGTTGGGGTCGAGCTTGATGCCGGCGCGTTCCAGGACGGGCGGCAGCGGCACGCTCGTACGGCGTCCGAGCGCACGCACGCGTGCCGTCAGCTCGCTGAACGCGAACGGCTTGGGCAGATAGTCGTCGGCGCCGATCTCCAGGCCCTCCACACGGTCGCTGACGTCGCCGGAGGCCGTGAGCATCAGCACGCGCGTGGGCATGCCGAGCTCGACGATCTTGCGGCAGACGTCGTCGCCGTGCACGAGCGGGAGGTCGCGGTCGAGGACGACCACGTCGTAGTCGTTGACGCCGATGCGTTCCAGGGCGGCCGCACCGTCGTACACGACGTCGACGGCCATGGCCTCCCGGCGCAGTCCGGTGGCCACCGCATCGGCGAGCAGCTGCTCGTCCTCGACGACGAGTACGCGCACGTCGCTTGTCCTTCCTGTGTCCACCCGCGCAGCGCTCACTCGGCGCGCGGGCAGGGGGCTGCATGGGGTGTGTGGCTTCCATCCTGCCCTTTTCGACCATAAGTCGGCTGTAAGACGGGTGAGGGGGCGCAGGATCACCCGGGGCGGGCGGGAACGCGGGGGCGGTGGGCGGACGGGCTGGTGCGTGCGGTGGGGCGAAAGACGCGAATTTTTTCGTCCGGTTGAGGTTTCCGTGGAAGAGAGCCGGGGGAGGACGGCTTTACACCCCGCGATCACGCTCTGCTTGTGCCGCACCACCATGCGGTACGCCGCGATCCGCTTTCCGCAGGGCGGGCGTGGGTGTCCGGCACCGTCGCCGCCCAGCACGGGCAGCGCTGGGCATCCACACGAGTCGTGATCGTCCCTTCCGAAGGCACACCCCCGTGCCACCGACCCACGACCCAGGACGAGGGGGCGCAGCATGGACGCATTCACCGCAGGACTTCTGCAGCGCATAAGGGCGACCGAGTCCGACCTGACACGGGCTCGTGACGAGGGCGACGACTTCCTCGTCGAAGTGGAGCAGGCAGAGCTCGACGACCTGCGCCGCCTCGCCGCCGAGCACGGTGTGGAGGTCGGCGCGTCTAGCGTCTGATGAGCTCGTACGGCAGCGGGGCCCGGCTTCGATCCAGTAGCCGGGCCCCGCTTCGTACGTTCCGGTGATCTCAGTCGTGCCAGGCGCCGAGCTCCTCCAGGCGGGCCTGGAGCGGCTCGAAGAGGCCGGGCGGGGCCGCGACGGTCAGCTCGGGCGAGAGGGGCTCTCCGGGGCGTCCACCGGTCAGCGCGCCCGCCTCCCGGGCGATCAGGTCGCCCGCCGCGTAGTCCCAGGGGTTCAGGCCGCGCTCGTAGTACGCGTCCAGGCGGCCCACGGCCACGTCGCACAGGTCGATCGCGGCCGAGCCGCCGCGGCGGATGTCGCGCACGTGGGGGATCAGCGCGCGGACGACGTCGGCCTGCTTGGCGCGGCGGTCGGCGAGGTAGCCGAAGCCGGTACCCACGAGGGCCACCTCCAGGGCAGGGGCGGGCCGCACGCGCGCGGGGCGGTCGTTCACATACGCGCCCTCCCCCAGCACGGCCCGGTAGGTCTCGCCGCGCACGGGTGCGTGGACCACGCCGACGACCGTCTCGCCGTGCACGCGGACCGCGATGGACACGGCCCAGCTGGGCAGCCCGTACAGGTAGTTGACGGTCCCGTCGATCGGGTCGATCACCCACTGCACACCGCTGCTGCCCTCGACGCTGGCGCCCTCCTCGCCGAGCACGCCGTCCTCGGGCCTGAGGTCGGCCAGCAGGCCGGTGATCAGCTTCTCGGAGGCGATGTCCATCTCGGTGACGACGTCGACCGCGCTGGACTTGGTGGCGGCCACTGAGAGGTCGTCGGGGCGGCCGTCGCGCAGGAAGGCGCCCGCGCGGTGGGCGGCGTCGAGCGCGATCTGAAGAAGTTCGGCCTTGAGCGGGTCCGGGTGCTCTGACTGGTCGGTCACGGTGCTCCTCACGCGTACGGGCTGTCGGCGCCCGCGGCGGCGGGCCGCGGGGCGCGGGCGGGGCAGCAGCCCGCCGGGCAGAGGTGGTGGCTCGCGCCGAGCGCGCCGAGGGCGCAGGGGATCGCCTCGCGCCCGCTCTCGGTCGCGGCGCGCTCCAGGACGAGATCGCGGATCGCGGCGGCGAAGCGCGGGTCGGCGCCCACGGTGGCCGAGCGGCGCACGGGCAGGCCCAGCTCCTCGGCCTTGGCCCTGGCCTCCGTGTCGAGGTCGTACAGGACCTCCATGTGGTCCGAGACGAACCCGATGGGCGCCATCACGACGGCCGGGGCCTCCGCGCCGTGCAGCTCCTCCAGGTGGTCGCAGATGTCGGGCTCCAGCCAGGGGATGTGCGGGGCACCGGAGCGCGACTGGTAGACGAGCCGCCAGGGGTGGTCGACGCCGGTCCGCTCACGCACGGTGTCGACGATCAGCCGGGCGACGTCCAGGTGCTGCTCGACGTACGCACCGCCGTCCCCGTGGTCCTCGACGGGGCCGGAGGTGTCTGCGGCCGAGTTGGGGATGGAGTGCGTGCAGAAGGCGATGTGGGCGCCGTCCCGGACGTCCTCAGGGAGGTCGGCGAGGGACTCCAGGAGGCCGTCGATCATGGGCTCAAGGAAGCCCGGGTGGTTGAAGTAGTGCCGGAGCTTGTCGACCCTGGGCAGCTCCAGGCCCTCGGCCTCCAGGGCGGCCAACGCATCGGCGAGGTTCTCCCGGTACTGGCGGCAGCCCGAGTACGAGGCGTACGCGCTGGTGGCCAGGACGAGGATGCGGCGGCGGCCGTCGGCGACCATCTCGCGCAGGGTGTCGGTCAGGTACGGGGCCCAGTTTCGGTTGCCCCAGTAGATCGGCAGGTCCAGGCCGTGGTCGGCGAAGTCCTTGCGGAGGGCGTCGAGCAGGGCGCGGTTCTGGTCGTTGATGGGGCTGACCCCGCCGAACAGGAAGTAGTGCTGCCCCACCTCCTTGAGCCGTTCCTTGGGGATGCCGCGCCCCCGCGTCACGTTCTCCAGGAACGGGACCACGTCGTCCGGGCCCTCGGGGCCGCCGAACGAGAGCAGGAGGAGGGCGTCGTAGGGGGTGGCGTCGAGCACATCTGGCATGTCTCGATCCTGCCACCTGGCTCCGACAGCCGGGATCCCGGCCCGGGTCCGGGCATGTATGAGGATTACCTGACTCGTAAGCTGTATCGACCCGATAGCTGTATCGACCCGATCCGCGCCTTACACGGTCGCACTCTCCTGCTTACCGCACCTACCGGAGCCCCCGTGCCCAGCCCCTACCGCGCCCTGTTCGCAGCCCCCGGCACCAAGGGCTTCACCGCCGCGGGCCTCCTCGGCCGGATGCCGTTGTCGATGATGGGCATCGGCGTGGTCACGATGGTCTCCCAGCTCACCGGCCGGTACGGGCTCGCCGGCGCCCTCGCGGCGACCATCGCCCTGTCCGCCGCGATCGCCGGCCCGCAGATCTCGCGCCTGGTGGACCAGTACGGGCAGCGGCGGGTACTGCGCCCGGCGACGCTCTTCGCCGTGGCCGCGTCCGCCGGGCTGCTGTGCGCGGCGCACTACCGGTGGCCTGACTGGGCGCTGTACGTCTGCGCGGCCTGCATCGGCTGCGTACCGAGTGTCGGCGCGATGATCCGGGCCCGCTGGGCGGCCCTCTACCGGGGCACCCCGCAACTGCACACCGCGTACTCCTTCGAGTCCGTGATCGACGAGGTGTGCTTCATCTTCGGGCCGATCATCTCCATCGGCCTGTCCACGGCGTGGTTCCCGGAGGCGGGGCCGCTGCTCGCCGCCTGCTTCCTCGCCGTCGGCGTCTTCTGGCTGACCGCCCAGCGCGCCACCGAGCCGGAGCCGCATCCGCGTGAACACCGTGGTGGTCGCTCGGCGCTGCGCTCGACCGGACTGCGGGTCCTGGTGGCCACCTTCGTGGCGACCGGGGCGATCTTCGGTGCCGTCGACGTGGTCACCGTGGCCTTCGCCGACGAGCAGGGTCACAAGGGTGCCGCGAGCGTCGTCCTGGCGCTGTACGCGGCCGGATCCTGCGTGGCGGGCATCGCGTTCGGGCTGTTGCGCTTCACAGGCGCCGCGGAGCTTCGGTGGCTGCTGGGCGTAGGCGCCATGGCCGTGAGTATGATCCCCCTCCTACTGGTCGGAAACTTGCCGCTTCTGGCCGTGGCGCTCTTTGTCGCGGGCATGTCCATCGCACCCACGATGATCACGACGATGTCCCTGATCGAAGAGCACGTACCACGCGCGCAACTGACCGAGGGCATGACCTGGGTGAGCACCGGGCTCGCGGTCGGGGTCGCGCTCGGCGCGTCGGTGTCCGGCTGGGTGATCGATGCCGCCGGGGCGGAAGCCGGGTACGGGGTTCCGGTGGCGTCCGGGGCCGTCGCGGTCGCGGTCGGTTTCCTCGGGTATCGCCGGCTCCGCAGGCCGGCTCCGCGAGGGGAAGGGCCTCATGAGCACCACAGTGAGCGAGAAGAGCGGCACGTGGCGTAACTGGGCGGGAAACGTCACCGCCCGGCCCGTACGGGAGGCCACCCCTGCCTCGGTCGACGAACTCGCCGCGGTCGTACGGCAGGCCGCCGAGGACGGCCTGAAGGTGAAGGCCGTCGGCAGCGGACACTCCTTCACGGCCGCCGCGGCGACCGACGGCGTATTGATCCGCCCTCAACTGTTGACCGGCATACGCAAGATTGATCGCGAAGCCATGACGGTCACGGTGCAGGCCGGCACCCCGCTCAAGCGTCTCAACATGGCTCTCGCCCGCGAGGGGCTGTCGCTCACGAACATGGGCGACATCATGGAGCAGACGGTCTCCGGTGCTACCAGCACGGGCACGCACGGCACCGGCCGCGACTCGGGCTCGATCGCCGCCCAGATCAAGGGCCTTGAGCTGGTCACCGCCGACGGCGAGGTCCTCACGTGCTCCGAGAGGGGGACCGAAGAAGAACGCGCGGTCTTCGCGGCGGCCCGCGTCGGCATCGGCGCCCTGGGCATCGTCACCGCGATCACGTTCGCCGTGGAGCCCGTCTTCCTGCTCACGGCCCGCGAGGAGCCGATGCCGTTCGAGAGGGTGCTCGCCGAGTTCGACGAACTCCACGCCGAGAACGAGCACTTCGAGTTCTACTGGTTCCCGCACACCGGCAACACCAACACCAAGCGCAACAACCGCAGTTCGGGCCCCGAGGCCCCGGTGAGCCCCGTACGCGGGTTCGTCGAGGACGAGTTCCTCTCCAACGGCGTGTTCCACGTGGCCAATCTGGTCGGCCGCGCCGTGCCCGCCACGATCCCGACGATCGCCCAGATCTCCAGCCGCGCCCTGTCCTCGCGCACGTACACCGACATTCCTTACAAGGTCTTCACGTCTCCGCGCCGGGTGCGCTTCGTCGAGATGGAGTACGCCGTCCCGCGCGAGGCCCTGGTGGACACGCTGCGCGAACTGAAGGCCATGGTCGACCGCTCCGACCTGCGGATCAGCTTCCCCGTGGAGGTGCGCACGGCCCCGGCCGACGACATCACGCTCTCCACCGCCTCCGGCCGCGACAGCGCCTACGTAGCCGTCCACATGTTCCGGGGCACCCCCTATCAGGCGTACTTCACCGCCGCCGAGCGGATCTTCACCGCGCACGAGGGGCGGCCGCACTGGGGCAAGGTGCACACGCGGGACGCGGAGTACTTCGCCGAGGTCTACCCGCGCTTCGGCGAGTTCACCGAGCTGCGGGACCGGCTCGACCCGGAACGCCGGTTCCAGAACGACTACTTGCGTCGGGTTCTGGGGGCATAGCCGACGCACTGGGCGTGGAGTCGTTCGCACGAGAGGGGCGTCGCGTACGGGCGAAACGGTTGACTCCGTTTCTGGAGATTGCGTGAAGTGCGCCACTTCCAAGGTCACGAAAACGACCGCCCGTGCGGCCAACTCCCGCCCCCCGCGAGAAGTTGACTGGCGTGCCGATCCACGCAAGTGGCCCGAATGGAGTACTGTTGCGAGCCCTGGGGCAGGACTCCCGCCAGGGTGTCCGGGGCCTTCAAGGACCGCCGGGAGGGGGATCGTTGCACAGGGTGATGAGGTTCGTCACTTAGCGTTGCGAATAGGTAACCGTGCCATAACGGCGACCCAGGGCCCAGGCCCGACACGCCGGGCAACTCGGCAAGGTTGTGGCAGGCTGCACCCGGGCAGGCCACACTCGACTAGCGGAAGCAGCGACGCACGTGACGTCGGCAGGCACCACCCGGGAGGTCCCCATGCCCGAACTGCGTGTCGTGGCCGTCTCCAATGACGGCACACGGCTGGTGCTGAAGGCTGCCGACTCAACGGAGTACACCCTTCCGATCGACGAACGGCTGCGCGCGGCCGTTCGCGGCGACCGTCCCCGGCTCGGCCAGATCGAGATCGAGGTGGAGAGCCATCTCCGCCCCCGTGACATCCAGGCGCGTATACGCGCGGGTGCGTCGGCCGAGGAGGTCGCGCAGCTCGCCGGCATCCCCGTCGACCGCGTACGCCGCTTCGAGGGTCCCGTACTCGCGGAGCGTGCCTTCATGGCCGAGCGGGCCCGCAAGACCCCGGTCCGCCGCCCCGGAGAGAACGCCGCCGGACCGCAGCTCGGCGAGACCGTCCAGGAGCGGCTGCTGCTGCGCGGCGTCGAGAAGGACACCGTCCAGTGGGACTCGTGGCGCCGGGACGACGGCACCTGGGAGGTCCTGCTGGTCTACCGGGTCGCGGGCGAACCTCACTCGGCGAGCTGGACGTACGACCCGCCCCGGCGGCTCGTCCAGGCCGTCGACGAGGAGGCGCGCTCGCTGATCGGCGAGTCCGAGGACCTCGCGGCAGCCGAGCCGAGCTTCCCGTTCGTGCCGAGGATCGCCCGGCTGCCGCGTGACCGCCCCCTGGACCGCCAGGCGGAACGTCCCGTCCTGCCCGCTCCGTCGCCCGAGCCCGCCGAGGAGGGCACGGGCGAGCGCGACTCGCTGACCAGCCTGCTGGAGGCGGTGCCCAGCTTCCGGGGCGACATGGTCGTACCCGAACGCCCCGCCGCCGAGCCGGAGGAAGAGCCCGCACCCGAGCCCGAGGCGGAGGAGCCCCCGGCACCCGCCGCCTCGGCCGGCTCCGCCTACGCGGACGTCCTCATGCCACGCTCGGTCGGCAGCCACCGGGACCGCCTCGTCGGCGCCACCGACCGCCAGGCCGAGGCGGACGGCGTCCGTCCGGGCCGCCGCGCGGCGGTGCCGAGCTGGGACGAGATCGTGTTCGGGACGCGGCGGAAGAAACAGGAGTAGCGGGAGCAGTCCGGGCGGGGTGTGCGGTTCTGACCACTCTGTAGTTGTGACTGGTTTGTCGTGACCGGGTTCTTCGGAAGCAGGACCGGTTCTTCATACGTGTGTGGGGCCCGTGTCGTTCAGACGGAGGCCCCACCACATGTCATCGCCGGTACGTCACTGAGGCTCCGGGCCCGTCGCCACCGGGCGGTCACTGTCCTGGCACCACTCGGACCAGGAGCCGGCGTACAGGGCCGCCGGGATCCCGGCGACGGCCAGCGCGAGCACCTCGTGGGCGGCGGAGACACCCGAGCCGCAGTACACGCCGACCTCGGACGTGCCGGTCGCGCCCAGGGACCTGAAGCGCTCGGCGAGTTCGGCGGCGGGCAGAAAGCGACCGGATTCGGTCACGTTCTCCGTCGTCGGCGCCGAGACCGCGCCCGGGATGTGACCGGCGACCGGGTCGATCGGTTCGACGTCACCGCGGTAGCGCTCGGCGGCCCGTGCGTCGAGGAGCAGGCCGGCGTGGGCGAGCGCGGCGGCGCCGTCGGCGTCGAGGAGCGGGAGGGCGCCGGGGGCCGGGCCGAAGGTCCCGGGGGCCGGGTCCGGGATCTGCGAGGTCAGCGGGCCGTCCCAGGCCGCCAGACCGCCGTCGAGCACCCGCACGGAGGGGTGTCCCGTCCAGCTGAGCAGCCACCACGCGCGCGCTGCGGCCCAGCCGGGGCCGCCGTCGTACACGACGACATCGCGGTCGGCCGAGACACCGGCCGCCCTCATCGCCGTACCGAAGATCTCCAGGTCGGGAAGCGGATGTCGGCCTCCGGAGCCCGCGGGACCGGCGAGTTCGGCATCCAGATCGACGAAAACGGCCCCCTGGATGTGCGCCTTCTCGTACTCGGGCCGCAGATTCGGGCCACCCAGCTGCCAGCGGACGTCGAGGACGACCGGAGGGTTCGGTCCCGCCAGGGCGTTCGCGAGTTCGGTTGCGGAGATGATGGCGTTCATGACCCCATCCTTGCGCATGGGGTGGCCGCGTCGTCCAGGTCCGGCTACTCTGCTCGGCCGGACAGCACCGATCACGAGGCGTACGGGATCGGGCACATGCTGTACAGCCGATGGACACCATGCGGCAATGGCATGGAAACGGGCAAGAAACCGCAACTCGGGCACCCTCTCGCATGGGTGACGGTACGTCGGCGCGGCCGAACCGTGCGGTGCCCCCGGTGGTGCGAGCATCGGCACGGGGCGTGCACGCGCGGGATCGCGGTACGCGCGTACGGAGACCGGAAGTGACACGGCCGCCGCGAGGGGCCGAGGAGAGGGTGACGATGACCGAGGCGCGGGAGTCGGCCGGCCTGAACGGTGACGTGTACCCGCCCGGCACACCGTGCTGGGTGAGTCTGATGGTGCACGGGATGGCCGCGACCCAGGACTTCTACGGGGCGCTGTTCGGCTGGGAGTTCCAGCCCGGACCCCAGCAGCTCGGCCCGTACGTGCGGGCGCTGCTCGACGGCCACGAGGTGGCGGGGATCGGCCAGTTGCCCGCCGACCGGCATCTCCCGATCGCCTGGACGCCGTACTTCGCCTCGGACGACGTCGATCTGACGGCGGAGACGGTACGGCACTGCGGCGGCACCATCGGCGTCGGCCCCCTGGACGCCGCCGAGGCGGGCCGCCTGGCCATCGGCTCCGACCCCTCGGGGGCGGTCTTCGGCGTCTGGCAGGCAGCCCAGCATCTCGGCACCACCATCACGGGCGTCCCCGGCACCCCCGCCTGGAACGAGCTGCTCACCCGCGACACCGAGAGCGTCGCCAAGTTCTACGAGGCGGTCTTCGGCTACGAAGGAGAACCCGCCGTCTCCGCCTCCGCCGACTTCGACCACGTCACCCTCCGCGTCAAGGGCCGCCCCGTCGCCGGTCTCCACGGCCTCGGCCCCGCCCTCCCCCGCGACCGCGGTCCCCACTGGATCACCTACTTCGAGGTCACCGACACCGCCGAGGCCGCCGACCGGGTCGTCGAACTCGGCGGGCAGGTCCGCGAGCCCACCCACGACACAACCCACGGCCAGGTAGCCGTGGTGGCGGACCCCGAGGGGGCGATGTTCGCCCTCGTGCACACCCCGCGCTGAGCGTCTCTAGTCGGCTTGGGTTCCCTGGGTGATCCCGGGTGTTCGGGACCGTCCTGGAAGGTGACTCGGCCACGGCCGTCTTCGGGTGGGGGTGGTGTGGGCGTGGCGGTGGAAGCCTGCCCCGAGTCTGGCCCCGTCCGGCCGGTGTGGCCGGGTGGGGGTGCCGATTGTGGTCGGTCCCTGCTGCCGTGAACACTGCTGGCTGCGGTGTGTCGGGTGCGTGGGGGTCCGCCCCGCCGGACGCTGTCCACCCGGCCGCGCCCTGGTTGGGGTGCGGTGGTCGGGTGGGGCGGGGACCCTGCGCCGCTTGCCGGGCGCGGGGCGTTTTGCTGTGGGACGGCTCTTGGTGCGGTCCCGGGTCTGGTGCTGGACGCGGCTTGCCTGGTCCAGGGCCTCAACCACCGTGCGGATCACGAAGGTTTCGCTGGTGCGGTCGAGACTGGTCTTGTGCTGGTGAGTGAGGCCGCGGGCGCCGATCCTCTGCCATGCGGCGTTGTCCCGGCCGGTGCTGTACCCGCACGCCCCGTTCCGGCAGGTCGCCCAGACCCAGCCCGCCCGCGGGTCGTTGGGTGCGCGGTGGTGGCGGAAGGCGGTCAGGCAGCGCGGGCAGCACTTCGAGGTTCCGCGTGGGGGCACGATGACGACGGCGATGCCGTGGGCGGCGGCGGTGTGGCGGGTGTGAGTGGCGATCGCGCCGCGCACCGTCTGCGAGAGACGGGTGTTGAGGGTGCGGCCTTTGCCGCGGGCTTCCATGTCGCGGAGGTCTTCGAGGTAGATGACGCTTGCCCCGGCCGCCCGGGCGTGATCCACCATGAAGCGGGCGGCGGCTTTGGCGAGGGCCGCGTTCAACCGGGTGCGGCGCCGGGCCACCCGTTCCCGCTCCGTCTGAAGGACCGCAAGCTTCGCCACCAGCCAGGGGTTCGGGCGCATCCCGCGCTCCTGCCGGGAGGTGATCAGGATGTGCAGTTGGTCGATGCGGGCGTCGATCCGCTCTGCGTGCAGGCGCAGCCGGTCGGCCTTGGCCAGTACCCCGGCCGCGCGGAAGGAGAGGGGGTGTCCGCCGGTGAGCACCCGTGGCTGGGTCTCACCAGTGAGGTGGAGGGTGCCGCCGGTGAGCAGGGTGTTCAGTCCCCAGTCGAAGGCCACCGCCGTGTGATGTCCGGTCCGCTCCGGTTTGCGGACCGCGTGCGCGTAGGGCACGTCGAGGAGGAGGCGTCCTTCGCGTACGCGCAGGGTGGGTGCGCACAGGACGGCGTGGGCGGGGACGTGGGGTGGCAGGCGGAAGCGGATCCGTACCGGGTGCCAGTCCGTCCGGGATGCGGGATCGGGACGTGTCGGCAGGCGCACGGTCAACACCCCGTGGTGGAAGGGGTCTTCCGGGCAGCGCTCGAGGGTGGCGAGCTGCTTGTCGACGGCCGCGAGGACGACCTGCGATCCCCCGCCGGGCGGCGGTTCGCACTCGGTGAGACCGGCGGGCATCCGGTGGTGGCGGACGTGGAAGTCGGCGATCTGCCGGGTGCGGGCCAGCAGCACACTCGACGCCACCGTTCCGCCATCGGGCAGGGCTGCGCGCAGCGCCTGCCACTCCGCCTCACCGCGCCGGGCCGGGTCGGCGGGCCAGGTCGCCAGCAACGCGGTCGTGATCTCGGCGCGCCACCAGGCCGACCGCAACACCCGGCCCGCCTGTTCCTGCGCGATCCGCACCACCCGGTCCGGCACATACACGCCCGCAGGGACGGTCACTGCCCAGCCGAGCCGCCGCAACGCCATCCACGACTGCGACGGCAACGCCCCACCCAACGCGTCAGTCCCCGAGGCTAGTTGGGCCAGATCGGCCTGGCTCCAGTGCTCGCGCACCACACCCGCCGACAGTGACTCGACAAGGCCGGTCAGCCAACCCGCCCGCGCCACCAGAGCCGCCTCACCCAACCGCTCCCCGGTGATCGCGTCCACGCCCCGCAGCGCACGGGCGCAGGCCGCAGCGATCTGCTGCACCTCCCCCACGCCCAGCTCCACCTTCCGCCGCACCCCGCCCCCCTCACGCACCCCGAAGCCCCGACCCGACCATCACATCAACGATCAAACCCCCATACGGGTTACGCACTCCCGTACGCCCCACCAGCCCCGCGCCCAAGACCCAGGAGAACCCAGGATCTCCAAGCCAATCGGTCAACTGCTAAACACCCTCGGCAGACCTCCCGGGCGAGGTCTCTCAGCCGGACTCCGGGCGAGGCTCCTCAGCCGGACTCGACCGGCAGGATGTCCGGTGACAGGGCGCTCGCGCGGGAGGTGGCCGCGGTCATGCGGCGACGGTGGTGGCGACGGCAGAGGACCTCCTAGCTGTTCAGGTCCGTTCCCGGCACGGCGAGCTCCGTGACGAGCGTCTCGACGGCTGTCTGCCAGGCGCGTACCTGGGTGTGGCTCGGTCCGATCTCGTCGTGGTGGTACTTGCAGCCCGTGCTGAGCCCGCTCCACAGGGCGTTGACGCGACGGGCCGGGTCGGGGCCGGCGTAGTGGCGCAGGCAGAGCAGTTTCGCCCGCATGGTGATCTGGCGGAGTCCGGCTTCCTCGGCGGTGAGGGACGCGTCGACGGCCGCTTCCAGGGCGATCCGCAGGGCGTAGGCCGCGCCACGGGCCCGGCCCGCCGGGGTCAGCGGGCCGCCCAGGCCCGCGGTGAGGAGGCTGTCGGCAGTCGCGAGGAGTCCAGCGACGGTGCCGGCGCTCGTGCGGGTGGCGGGCATCAGGCGTTCACCTCCGGCTTGCGGATCCGGTTGGCGAGGGCCTCGACCTTCCTGACGAAGGCGACCGGGTCGGGCGGGAGGAATCCGTCGGGGTGGGCGCCCCGCTGGCACTGGCTGATCAGGATCGTGCTCTCGCCTCCGTACAGGGCGCGCAGACGGCTCCTGACGTCGTCGTCGGGGTGGACGAGACCGTCGTCGAAGAGGGCGAAGGAGGCGAGCGGGATGAGCCGTTCGGTCTCGTCGATGGCGGCCTGCAGACGGTCGGCGGGCTGTCCGGTGCGGCTCCGGCGGATCCAGGCCGCTTCGACGATCGCCTTGGTCAGGGCCTCGCGGCACAGGGACGGCAGGACGTTGCGCAGTGCCGTGTCGGGGCAGTCGGCGGTGTGGGCGAGGGCCATGGCGTCGTCGATGGCCTCCTTGACCGGGTCGGTCTCGGAGGTGACGTTCACCTTGGACTTCTCCCCGCGTTCCACCTTCAGCACGGTCACGGGCAGGCCCTGGCTGCGGAAGGCGTGCGGGAGCCGGGTGTCGTGGGTGAAGACGACGACCTGCCGGTCGCGGCCGAGTTCGTCGAGTACCTGGGCCAGGCCGTCGACCTTCGCCGGGTCCATGGACTGCACGGGGTCGTCGATGACGACGAAGCCGAAGGGGCTGTCGGCCGTGGCGGCCCTGGGCAGGAACAGGGAGAGGGCGAGCGAGTGCAGTTCGCCCTGGCTCATGACGCTCAGGGCCGGGGCCTCGGTGTCGTCGACGGTGACGTCCATGATCAGCTTGCGCACGGTCGCCTTCTCACTGCCGTGCATCTTGACGTTCTTCAGGTCGACGCTGCTCTGACGGCGGAGCTTCTCCCAGATCCGCTGCGTGTGGTCGGCGAAGGCGTCGACGCGGAAGTCGCGGATCTCGGTCGTCACCTTCTTGATCCAGGTGAGGGCGGCGCCGATCTCCGTTCTGCGCGGCTTGGCGGCCTCGGCCTGCCGGGAGAGCTTCGTCCACTCCGTCAGCAGCTCGACGACCGCACGCCAGCGTTCGTCCTTGGCCGCCAGTTCCTCACGCGCCGCCCTCGCCACGATCTCGCACGCGTCCGCCAGGGTCACCGCGGCCTTGAACGCGCGCTCGGCGAGTTCGGCGGGGTCGATGATCCGCCGGCAGTCGCTCCAGGTCCGCCACGGATCGCCGAGCACGGCCGGGATCTCCTGCGGCGGGAGGATCAGGTCGTGCAGGGTCCGCGTCGCGGTCCGCAGGCCGGCCTCGGCCTCGCGCACCGCTTCGGCCTCGCGCAGGAGCGCGGCGATCTGCGCCTCGGCGCGGGAGGCCCACTCCCGGTCCAGGACCTGTTCCGTGCCGCAGACCGGGCAGGCCGTGTCGTCGGCGTGGCGGTCGCTGTGCCTCAGAGCCGCCTGGAGCAGCTGGGCCCTGCTGTGGGCGTCGGCGGCCGCGGTCCCCTTGAGGTCGTCGACGTCGGCGAGGGCGTGCCGCAGTGCGTCGACGGCGGCGCCGACCCGGTCGAGGTCGGGGCCCTCCGCGGCGGCCTCCAGCCGTGCCTCCCGCAGCCGTCCCTCGTCAGCCGTGGGCACACCGGCGATCAGAGCGTCGAGCGCGGCGTGGTCGGGACCGCCCTTCTCCTCCATCGCCAGGAGGGCCTTGAGCGCCCGGTCGTCGTGCCCGACGTTCTCCAGGGCCGCGTGGAGAAGCGGCTTCTTCTCCTTCTCGGCGTTCACGACGGCGTCGAGTTCCTTCTTCGCGGCCGTCAGCCGTCGCGCGGCGGCGTTGAGGTGGTCGAGTCCGAGGATCGCGGCGATGTTGTCGTACATCTCGGACGGCTTGCCGTTGATCAGGTTGCCGAGGTCGACGTACGACAGGAACGGCCGGTAGGCCCGCGTCGCCTGCTCCCAACCGACCTGCTCCAGTGGGACGGTGCCGTGTCCCGGCCGCCTGAGCACGGCCTGGGAGTCGGTGAAGGCCTCGCCGGCCCAGGTGCGGGTGAGGGTGCTCGGCGACGGGTCGCCCTCGACGGCCAGCTTGGCCTCGACGGCGGTCTGTTCGCCCTGGTGCAGGTTGCGCCAGCGGACGGTGCGGTTCGGGTGCTGCCCGGCGCAGTGGGCGTTGGTGCCGGTGAACAGGGTCTCGACGGCCTCGGCGATGCTCGACTTGCCGGAGCCGTTGCGTCCGACGACGAGGGTGACGCCGGGCTTCGGCCGCAGGTTCAGCCGCGCCTGAGAACCGACGCCGCGGAAGCCGGTGACCGTGACCTTGCCCAGGTAGAGGGTGCCTGCGGAAGTGCGTGCGCCGTCTTCGGCGTTCCCGGAGTCGCCGAGTGCCTGGCGGATGAGGGCCTTCACCGGGTCGGTGAGCTTCCGGTCGGCGGCCAGCCGGGCCTCGACGAGCTCAGGCAGCGGCCGGGCGTTGTCGGGGGTGGTCTGGTCCATCGCTTCGTCCATGGTGTCTCCCGTGATTCCCGTACTGACGTGGAAGGGGCGAGCACCGACAGGCGCCGGGCGCGGGCCGCCGGGTGCCTGTCGACGGACAGAACCGTAGGAGCGGGCCGGAGGATTTCACGGATGAGGGACCGATAACCCCTGTTATCGGCCCCTCACCCATGCAGGTTTCAGCGGTTGAGCAGGGCGGAGAAGCGCCACTCACGCCGTCCGGAACAACTCAGGCGCTGAGGTCGACCACTCGTACGGGCTGCTCCTTCCACGCGTCAGGCACTGTGGTGGCGACCACAGCCCCGTTCGGCCGCTCCGCCGTCGGCTCGGCCGCGTACCGTGTGTGGGCGGGAGCCCAGGACGTCTCGCGAGCCACGGCGAGCGCGGCGGGCAGATCCAGGTCCAGCAGTGTGATGCCGGGAAGCGCGGCAAGGTGCTCCGCCGTGCCGGGCCGTATGCGATCGGCCTCCACCAGCGCACATGCGGGGGCGTAAAGGAACCAGCCCGCCTCGGAATGCGCACGATGGATCAGGCGTGAGGCGAGCACGTTCCCCTGGCCCGCCGCCACCATCGCCGTCTCGTCCAGGACGATGTGCAGAGCCTCGGTCACCTGGCCCCCGCCTCACCGAGTCGCCGGTCCAACTCCGCGTCGAGTTCGGCCTGTTCGCTCGCGCTCGGGTCATAGCCGTTCCATGCCCGCAGTGCGGCGCGCGCCTGGTTGGCGCGGGCGACGCGTTCCTCGGGAGTGAGCAGGGTCTCGGCGAGGTGCGACAGGTAGCCCCGCAGGGACATACCTTCGGAGGACGCTATCCGGGCAAGTCGGTCACGGGCTTCGGCGGGGATACGGATGTTGGCGTCGGACATGCAGACCTCCTCAGTCAGTCTCCGAGGATACGGGTACGGGTACGTACCCGTCCAGGCTGATGTACGTGTGGCCGGCGAGCTCACCACTGGACGCGCGACGGAAGGAGGTACTCCGCCCAGACGGTCTTGCCCGGCCCGTCGGGGCGCGGGTGCCAGTCCCAGCGGGTCGCGAGCTGCGATACGAGGAGCAGCCCGCGGCCGGTCGCCTCCGCATCGGTGGCACCCTCCGGGAAGGCGGGGCGGCGGGGGTGGCGTTCTGTGCGGGTATCGGTGACCTCGACGCGCACGGTGCGGCCCTCGGGTGCGGCATGGAGGCGGAGGTGGAAGTCTCGGCCGGGGACGTGCCCGTGCTGTACGGCGTTGGCGGTTAGCTCCCCGACGATCAGCACGACCGCGTCGTGCGGGTCGGTGTCGTACGGGATGCCCCACGCGTCCAGACGTACGGCCGCCAGGCGGCGGGCGAGACGGGCTCCGCGGGGTGTGGAGGTGAAGCGCATCTCGAAGGTGCGGTCCAAGGTGGTGCGGTCCGGGGCCGGGGCCGCCTTCAAGGGAGCGCAGGGGACGGTGGGTTGGGTGGCGCCGGTGGGGTTCGTGGGTTTGGTCGTCATGCCGACCACGGTGCCGCCGGTCGCGTAGCGTGACCAGCGGTGACGCAGCGACTGGGAGCGGCTGTACGCGAGGTGTACGCGCGTGTACGCGCTGCGCGCCGTGACCGCGTTCCGTTCGGGGCGTTGGGCCAAGGAGGCGGTGATGGACGTGGCGAAGCGCAAGGGCGCGGCGGCGGGTGTCGAGGCGGTTCTCGGAGAGCGTGAGAACGACGGCGTGGGCGCGGTCGTGAGTCTCGGGGACGGCTGGGACAACGACGACGGGGCAGGGCGGCGACCGGAGGACGAGGGTGGGCGGGGCGTGGTCGTCGCGTTCGGGCAGACCATGAAGACGCTGCGGGTACGGGCAGGGCTGGAGCGCGAGGAGTTCGGAAGGCGGATCGGGTACTCGGCGTCCACGGTCGCGTCGTTCGAGCAGGGGCGGAGGATTCCGTCGCCCCGGACGATCGAGCGGGCGGATGAGGTGCTGGGGGCGGGCGGGTTGCTGTGCCTGTGGAAGGAGCAGGTGGAACGGGCTCAGTATCCGGTCCGATTCCAGGGGATGGCAAAGCTGGAGAAGGAGTGCATCGAGCTGCTCATGTACGACGCGCTCATCGTCAACGGCCTGCTCCAGACCGAGGAGTACATGCGTGCCCTGCTTGGCATGAGGCGTCCGCCCCTGCCGCAAGAAACGATCGATCAGCGGGTGACCGCGCGGCTGGCCCGGCAGGACATCTTCGACCGGCAGCCCGCGCCACTACTGGGGTTCGTAATGACCGAGGCGGTGTTGCGGCAACGCTACGGCAGCAAGGGCGTACTACGCGGCCAGCTGGAGCACCTCCTTCTGATCGGACAGAAGCGGAACATCGAGATCCAGGTCATGGCGCTCAACTGCGAGGACAACGCGGGCGTGAACGGGCCGTTCACCGTCGTCACTCGGAAGGACGGCAAGAAGTTCGTCTACTCCGAGGCCCATGCAATCAGCACACTCGAAGCCGACCCTGAACAGACGGTTCTCGCCGCCGCACGCTATGGGATCATCCGATCACAGGCTCTCAGTCCGCGAGAGTCCTCGGAGTTCATCGAGAAGTTGCTGGGAGAGCTATGAACACCGCCGAGTCCGAACTCACCTGGTTCAAAAGCAGCTACAGCGACACCGAGGGCGGCCAGTGCGTCGAAGTCGCAGCCGGTTCGGCTGCTGTGCACATCCGTGACTCGAAGGCCATCGCCGGGCCCCTTGTCACGGTCTCGCGTGAGGCATGGGCGGGGTTCGTCGGGCTGGCCTCGTGGGAGCAGCGCGTCTGACACTCGTACAGCCATGAGAGCCCTGCGTACCTGAACTTCGGTCGGCAGGGCTCTTACGCTCAGTCCTCCGGGACCCCGTTCTCGGACCACTCGTTGGCGAAGTGTTCCATCTGGCGGAGGACCAGGTCGATGGCCTCCTTCTGCTGGTCCGGCGGGTAGTTGTTACGGGCCAAGAGGCGCTTGATGGTGCTGCGCAGGCGAGCGCGGACGGACTCGCGGGCGATCCAGTCGGGCTTGAGCTGGCGGCGGACCTCGGTGACCAGTTCGCGGGCGATGCCCGCCAGGACCTCGTCGCCCATGAGCGAGCGGGCCGTGCCGTGGTCGGCGACGGCGTCGTAGAAGGCGAGTTCGCGCCAGTTCAGGGGCGGGTCGAACTTCTCGCCTCGGCGGGCGTCGGCGGCGACCTCCTTGGCCATCTCGACCAGTTTGGCGATGAGTTCGGCGCTGGTGTACTGCTGACGCATGTAGCGCACCATCAGGTCCTGGAGGCGCTCGGAGAACGTGGTCTGCCGGACGATGTTGTGCCGGGTGACCTCGCGAATCTTCCGCTCGACGAGCCGCCGCAGCGCCTCGGCCGCCAAGTGCGGGGTGTCGCTCTGCTGGAGCTGGGCGACGAGCGCGTCCGTGAGGTGGGTGAGGTCGGCGGTCTCCAGCCCGGCTTCGGCGAACAGGTCCGTCACCCCGCCCGTCTCCACGACGGACGACGTCAGCTGGGCGAGGTACAGCTCGACGTCACGGGCGACCGGGAGGCCGCGCGCCTCGCGGTTCATGGCGTCCAGCTTGGCCATGTAGGCGCGGACCTCGACGAAGAACTGGATGTGCCGCTTCCAGGCCGGCCGGTCGGCGAACCGGTTACCAACATCCTTCGAACTGCCCGCCAGTGCCCAGAAGCGCTCAAGGCGATAAGCGTGCTCACGGAAACGGCGGCCCAGCGTCTTGCGCGGATCTTCGAGCAGGTCGGGGTTGTTACCGGGCGTGCGGGGATCGAGCAAGTACTCGGCGCTCCGCAAGGCTGCGTCGATGAAGGCCCGAGGGCCGGGACGGTCGAGCAGGGGCTCCCAGGCGAAGCCGCGCAGGATGCCGGTGAGGACGTCGTACTCGTTGCGCAGTTCGTCCAGCGCGCGCTCGACGTCCTGGCCGAGGGTGCGGTCGCGCTGGTCGGCCTCGGTGTACTCGGCGATCGCCTTCCGCAGGTTCTCCGTCAGTGGGGCATAGCCGACGAGGAGGCCGTCTTCCTTGCCTCGGAAACGGCGGTTGACGCGGGCAAGGGCCTGCATCAGGTTGGCGCCCTTGAGCGGCCGGTCCAGGTACATGGTGTGGATCGGCGGGGCGTCGAAGCCGGTCAGCAGCATGTTGTTGACGATGAGCAGTTCCAGCTCGTCGTCGGGGTCCTTGGCCCGGTTGATGACGGCCTTGCGGCGGCTGTCCGTCAGCGCGTGGGCGAGCAGTGCATCCGAGTCCTTGCGGGAGTTCGACGAGAAGACGATCTTCATCGCACCTTTCTCGAACTCGTCGCTGTGCCACTCGGGGCGCAGCTCGCGCAGTGCGTCGTAGACGCGTACGCAGATCTCGCGGGTCGCACACACCACCATCGCCTTGCCGGGCGCGCCACCGGACTCGGAGATACCGACGAAAGGCTTTATCCGTTCCCGGCGGGCCTCCCAGTGCTCCACCAGGTCGGCCGCGAGGTCCCTTATCCGGGCCGGGGCGCCGTACATCGCGTTCATGGTCGCCACGGCCTGCTCGACGCGGCGGCGCTCGGTGTCGTCGAGGCCGTCGGTGATGCGGTCGGCCTCCTCGTCGATGGTGGTCGGGTCGACGGCGTGGTCCAGGACGAGCTGGATCACGCGGCTCTCGTGGTAGACCTTCACGGTCGCGCCGTCGTCGGCGGCCCGCTTGAGGTCGTAGACATCGATGTAGCCGTTGTACTCGCCCTTGTCGCCGAACACCTCGCGGGTGTTGCGGTCGGCCTCCGAGATCGGCGTGCCGGTGAAGGCGAGCAGCGTGGCGTGCGGGAGCGCGTCGCGCAGGTGGCGGGCGAGGCCATTGAGGTCGTCGTAGTGGCTGCGGTGCGCCTCGTCGACGATCACGACGATGTTCCGGCGCTCGGAGAGCATCGGGTGGTCGGTGCCCGACTCCCGCTCCTCCTTGGTCTTGCCGAACTTCTGAAGTGTGGTGAAGAGGATCCCTCCCGTCCTCTTCGCCGCGAGCTCCTCGCGCAGCTCGGCGCGGGTGAGGACCTGGCGGGGCGACTCCGGGAGGATCTCGCTCTCCTGGAACGTCGAGTAGAGCTGGTCGTCGAGGTCCGTGCGGTCGGTGACGACCACGACCGTGGGGTTCAGGAGCGCCGGGTCCCGCATCACCAGGGTGGTGGTGAGGACCATCTCCTCCGACTTGCCGGAGCCCTGGGTGTGCCAGACGACGCCGGCCTTGCCGTCGCTCGCCGAGGCGGTGCGGACGGCTTCGGCGGCGCGGGTCACCGCGTGGTACTGGTGCGGCTTCGCGATGCGCTTCATCCGCTTGGACGGGACGAAGTTGATGAAGGAGTGGATCAGTTCGAGGAAGCGGGACTGGGTGAACAGGCCGTGGAGCGCGAGGTTCTGCCCGGACTCCGAGAAACCGTCCGCCGTCAGCGGATCGACGCGAGCGCCGAACTCGTCCGTGTTCCACGGGGCGAAGTGCTCGTACGGGGTGAACGGTGTCCCGTACTTCGCGGTGATGCCGTCGGAGAGCAGGACAATGGTGTTGTAGCGGAAGGCGGTCGGGAGCTCCTGGACGTACCGCGCCACTTGGGCGTGCGCTGTTTGCAGCGTCGCGTCCTCGTCGCCGGCGCGCTTCAGCTCCACGACGGCGAGGGGCAGGCCGTTTACGTACAGGACGACGTCGAAACGGCGGTCGACTGGCCGGCCGCCGATCTCGATCCGGCCTTCCCGCCCCGCATCGCGTTCGCCGACGCCCGCCATCTCGTCCTCGCGGCGGCGCCCCGCGCCCGCTTCGCGGACCTCGCGTACGACTTCGCGCCTCGAAGCCCTGATGCACCGCCTGGATTTGGCCACGGTCCAGTTGGTGTGGCGGCAGTCGGCCACCGTCTTCCACGTCCGTGACCCGTTCCCCGTCGGCGGCGTCGAGGACCCTGCGACCGAACGCGGAGGCCGCCGCGTTCGGTGCGTACGCCCGTGAACTGGGCCTGGTTCCCGAGGACGCCGTCCTCACTGGATCACCTACTTCGAGGTCACCGACACCGCCGAGGCTGCCGACTGGGTTGTCGAACTCGGCGGGCAGGTCCGCGAGCCCACCCACGACACAACCCACGGCCAGGTAGCCGTGGTGGCGGACGCGGAGGGGGCAATGTTCGCCCTCGTGCACACCCCTCGCTGAGCATCGGCGGACCTCCGGGCGGGGCCCGCCCGCCTTGTCCACGCGGTATCCATCGCGGCGCAAAGGCAATCTTCGCGTATCGCTCGCGCTCGTCCCCGAGAACGTACCTGCTGTTGTTGGGATACGGGATGCTCTCCATCCGGGGCTCCTGGAGCTCGTATTCGGTCGGGGCGACTATGTTCACAGCTTGCATTGCGTTACAAAACAGTGACCGAGGAGCCCTCTTGCCCGTGACGGCTTCTGTCAGGATTTGCCTGGTTGCAGGGGCAGGCTTGACGTAAACGCAACTGGTGTCGCTCAGATCCCGTGGATAGCGTTGGCGCACTCGTGAGAATCCTCGCCCCACCGGGAGTCATCCGTGAACCGCCGTCCCACCCCGCTCGCAGCCGCCGCGCTGGCCGCTGTCGCGGCCCTGTCGCTGTCCGCCTGCGGGAGCGGCGATGACAGTGCCAAGGGCGACGACAAGATCGTAGGGGCCGACACAGGAGCTGACTCGTCGGCCTCAGCTTCGCCGAGCGCCAGCGCATCGGACTCCGTCGAGCGCCCGACGATCGAACTGCAGCCGGACGTCAAGAGTGTCTTCACGCCGGAAGAGACCGGTGACCCCGTCAAGGACGCAATCCTGCAGGACAACACGGAATTCGTCCGCGCACTCGATGCGGCGATCGTCGCCCAGAATCCGCGACTTCCCGCCCTGGAGTTCTACACCGAAGGCGAAGCAGCCGCGGCTGCGTACGAGTGGGTCAAGGGGTACACGGACGCCGGTCTGACCATCACAGGCACCGTGCGCTACTACGACCGGAACGTGAAGGTGAACTCCAAGGACTCCGCGGCGATCGGCTACTGCGCGGACGAGACCAAGGGCTACGACAAGGTCATCAAGACCGGCGAAGTCAAGGAAACCAAGGCGTCCAAGAACAGCTACGTCGCCTACACCGGGCAGGTCAGCCTGAACAAGGACGGCGTCTGGGAGATCACCAAGATCTCTTCGGCACGAGGAGCCGCAGCATGCCAGCCGTGAAGCAGTCTCTGAGGTACGCGGCGGTCGGGGCAACTGCGGGTGTGCTGCTGTTGTCCCTGCCGCCCGTTGCTGTAGCAGACCGGACCGGCTCCGGGAACGGCGGGGAGCTCGGCGGCGGTACCAGCACGGACACCGACACCTCGGGCGGGCGCGACGGTGACACTCTCACCTCGGGGGTCAGCGGTGTGATCGTCTACGACCGCTCGAAGAACGGCGGCGGCACGTCTACCGGCGCTGTCGCGTCGACGACATCCTGGACTCCGCCCGCTTGCTACTACGCGCCGAAATACAACCCTCAGGAGATTGAGGCGCAGATGCGGCAGGTGTGGGAGAGCAGCGCGCCCAGCCCCGAGTGGTCCCTGAAGACCCAGAACCACTTCGTCAACGGCGAGCCGTACACGGACTTCAACAAGGACAGGGAGGGCGAGGGCTACTGGTGGGACGCGTACACCACCGAGGGACGGGAGTCGGACCCGGCGGCGCGGGACTGCAACGAGCTGCCCTTCTGGGTCGACGAGGGTGACGCGCCGCCGGCTGATGTTCCGCAGGCGATCACGCCCGAAATGCTCGCCCAACTGGCCTACGCCGAGATCCGGGTGCCCTCCACGAAGGTCGAACTCGCCCCGGCGAACACCACAAAGGTGAACCTGCCGACCTGGACGTGGCTGGACACGGCCGAGTTCAAGCCGGTCTCCGTCACCGCGTCCGTCCCGCTGCTCGGTATCAGCGCGACGACCACCGCCGAGCCCGTCTCGCTGAAGATCGCCCCGGGCACCGATGACGCGGCCACGTACCCCGCCTCCGGCGAGTGCGTAGTCGGCGCGGACGGATCGATCGGCGAGCCCTATGCCAAGGGCAAGGCCGACGAGACCCCGCCGTGCGGGATGAAGTACCTGCGGTCCTCCGGCGGCGGCTCGTACAAGCTCCAGGCGACTGTCACCTGGGAGATCAGCTGGACCAGCACGACCGGTGCGGGTGACCGTCTTCCCGACGGTACGTTCGGGGCTGATCAGGACGTCGTGGTCCAGGAGATCCAGGCCGTCAACCGATAGCGTGGCCAGGGGCGACGGACTCGGCGATGCGGTTCACTCCGTCTCCCGGCGGCAGGTGGAGTGGGCCACGTCGAGCAGGACGACAGGCGATGGGTCAGTGCTGTGGGGAGTTGTCCTCCGGCATTCCCCGGCCGGCGGCCTCCAGGATCTGCGAGTACTTGGTGTACCTTCGGCGGGCCATCCGCATGCCCAGGAAGTACAGGCCGAAGACTGCCAGCCATACACAGGCTCCAACCGTCATGCTCTTCGCGGTGAAACCGACCTTGGCAAGGGCAATGACTATGAGGATCGGCGCGATGAAGAGGAAAGGCAGCGTGCGCTTCCTCTGGACGTCACCGCTGAGGTCGACCTCAATGCGCGCGCGGAGAAGATCGACGGCGGGCCGGGTTTCCGGGAGCGGCCGCAGCCCGCTCGCCACGGGCTTCATGCCGGGTGTGGGCCCGCCGCGCGGAGCCGAGGGGTACTGTGCCCGGGTTGCCGCGGCGCGCTCACGCGCTTCCGGGCTGGAATCCCTGCGGAAGAGGAACACGGGACGGGCACTGCCCGACAAGGTGGGTTCGAGACCGGCGTACAGGTAACCGTACTGCTCGGCAATGTAGGCGTACGCCGCGAACTTCCGCTTGGAGTTCCAAGGGCTCTGGAACGTGAAGGTCTCAGCGCCGCGCTCGTCTTCCCGGAGCAGGGCCCTGATGTGCCGCTCGACGCCCATTTCGCCTCCCCTTGGCCCGGCGCGGACTCACTTCCGGCAGCGCACTGCCACGGCCGACCCGCTCCGCTGTCTGCGTCCCGACATCATAGGGTGCTCGGATACGAGCCGACCGATCGCACTCGCAACGCCAGGAGGCGGGGCACTTGTCGAGTACCTGCCCATCATCCCGGCATCCGTGATCTCATCACAGATACCGTCCGACGCGGCAGCCCCTCAGCATCGGATGAACCAACGGGGCGAAGAATGAAGGGGCATGAGGCGGTGTCGTTCTTGAGATTCGCGGGCGCCGAGGTCAGGGAGATGTCGAGGAAACTCGAGACCGGCGGCGGTCACATGAAGAGCGCGTCCAAGAAGATGTCGGCAGCCGACGCCACCCAGATCGGGCACAGCGAACTGCAAACCGCCTGTGACGACTTCGCAGATTCCTGGGACTACGGCTTCGGCCAGCTGTCCAAGATGACCAAGGGAGTCTCGAAGTTCGCCAAGCACGCCGCGGACACGTTCGACGAGCTGGACCAGAAGCTGCGCGACGAACTGAGGAAGGCCGGCGAGAAGGGGACGAAGGGCAAGTGAGCAATCACGACTACCCGCATCTTGGGTTCGACCCCGCCCCCGGCGACCTGGAGACCATTCGCGAACTGGCTCGCACCGTCGGCGGAGTCAGTCGCGACGGCGACACCACGAAGACGGAACTGGACAAGATCGGCACAGACGACGGGCTGTGGGTCGGAAAGGCCGCCAACGCGTTCACCGACACATTCAGCGAGGTGCCGCCCTACCTCAAGAAGGCCCTGTCGGCCATGGGTGAGGCGGGACGCGCACTCGACACATGGCACAGCGAGGTGAACCGCTTCCAGGCACGCGCTCGACGCCTTGAGGAAGAGGCCGCCGCGGCGGTCAAGAAGGTCAACAGTACGAAGAGTGCCCTTGACGGGCTCCCCAGCGACACGACTTCGATGTCCGCCAAGGAACTGGAGGAGCACAACAAGGACAAGAAGGCGAAACAGAGCGCCTGCGACTCGGCCGACGACGAGCTGGCAGATATCCGCAGGCGCGCCCACACGCTGAACGACGAGTTCAACGCCGCGGCCACCCACGCTGCTTCACAGCTCAAGAAGGCCACCGACCACGCCCCACCCGAACCCGGCTTCTTCGACGAACTCGTGGGCATGGCCAACGACATCCTCGAAGGCGCCTGGGACTGCGTCACGGACCCCAACTGGTGGAAGGCGCTGGGGGACGTGCTCGCGGACATCGCGATGGTGATCGGAGTCATTTGTTTGATCACCATCTTCACGGGCGGACTGGGCTGGCTGGCTCTCGCGGGAGTCATCGTCGCGGCCGGCGCGCTGGCAGCCCACGGCATAGCCATGAAGATGGGTGCGGACGTCACCTGGGAGACACTGGCCTGGGACGCTGCCGGACTGTTCGCCGGCGGCACCGGCATGCTGGGGGCGAATCTGGCCCGAGCGGGACGCGGCCTGGTTACCGCCGGCCGCGAACTCAGGGCGGCGGAAGGACTGCTGAGCCGCTTCGCCGGTGCCAGTCTGAGGAACCCACAATCGTGGATCTACCCTCTATCTGCGCCCTCGGGCGCGCTGCGGTCGCTTGAGGGCTTCGCGATGAGCGGCGGCGGGCGCGTGGCGGTAGGGATCGGAGAAGTCGTCGACAAACTCGGCACCGGTTCCGGGCTGATTCTGGCCGGCGGGTCCAACATCGAGCGCTGGTTCGGCGACAGCCCGGATAAACAGGACCTTCCGATCCTCGGGCCGATCCTGGACTTCATGGACAAGCCCGACAAGTACAACGACAACTACGACGACACCGACCTGGTGACCCCTCCCCGGGAGGTTGAACCCCAGGTGATGCTGAACTCCGCGGGAGACAGCTTCCTCAACGGCCTCAGGCCGACCGGTGGCGCGGGAGCAGTCGCGTGAACGCGAACACCCGAGTGTCCCGGGGAGTCCAGGACGACGCAGAGGCCGGAAAGCACTTCAGGTACGCCTTCACATACGAGGTCCCCCACGCGTTCGTCGAGCTGCCGGACCCATCCGACGACCGAGGATGGACACGTGCGCTGGAAGAACTCATGCCCGGAAGCGAGGAACCCGCGCGCGTCATCACCGCAGAGCAGATGCGTGCCGTGCTTCCCATGATGGCAGGGATCAACACCGTCGAGACCGGGCTGTGCGTGGGGACCGACGCCGGATCCCTCTCGATGGGATTCCTCGTCGTGTCCGTCCAGCACACCGGGCACGACAGCCCTCTGCTGGCGGCCGAGGGCATCTTCCGTGCCAAGGAGCAGCAGTACTTCGCTCACGACACGGCGACCGAGGACGTGGATCACGAACTGGGCAAAGGAACCAGGGGGACGCAGGACCTCCTGCTTGCGACGCGGCTGCCGTGCGGACCGGCTGTCACCTCTGTCTCGATGCGTTCCATGACGCTTCCCGCAGGCAACAGCGAGGTGCCACCTCCGGTGCTCGCCATCGGGTCACTGCAGATGGTCATTCCCACCCCACGCGAGTACTGCGCCTACGTGACCATCTCCACCCCGACGATCTACCACCTGGATGCATACAGCGCGCGTCTCGCCCACATTGCCCGCACCTTCTCGCTCGACGTGCCGAACGAACAGTGAGACCCTGACCGTCAACTCATCGGTGACCGTAGACCCTTGGACACTGCGGTCCTGACCCGGGCGCGCGATAGTGATCGGTATGAGGTACCGGACACCCGGTACCCCATACCGGCAGGGACGCAAGCAACTCCAGGAGGGGCACCCTCCCGGCGGGCCCCGCGAACTGACCACCAGGGCGAAAACGGCGGAGCTGGGCCGCTCGGCCGCTCAGGCGGCGGCCCGCAGAGATGCCTCGGCCAGGGCAGCTCTGTCACCGACCACACGCGGGGAGACATCGCCCTCCCACAACGCCCTACCGTGCCGTTCGAAGGCACAGGCCAGCAGGTTCCGAACGGTTTCCTCCTTCAGCTCGTCAGAAAGCCCCGCGGGCACGCAGACCCAGGTCCTGCCCTCCGGGGCACTGTCTCCGAGGGCGTATCCGCTGGAGCGCGGATCGAGGCGCGGGTCCTCGACGACCTTTGCCCGCATGTCCGCGACGACCGTGTCGAGCGGGGGCAAGGCATCAGGGGTCGCGCACTCCTCCGCCACGGCGATCAGCTCGCCGAGAACGCTCCTGAGGTGCCGCGCCTCGGCAAGGGAGAGCCGAGCGAAAGCGTTTGGCCTGCCACCGATGTCCAGGACCACCGCCGGCAAGTGGCGGTACGCCACCTGTTCGAGGCTCACCCGGACCTCGTCCGGCAAGACCGTTCCGTCGGCCCCGGCATCCGGGCGATGAAGACTCAGCCCCACGGTGTGCACCTCCCCGCCGTGGAAACGGTCCGCCAGCGCGTCGGAGTCGTGCTCCTGGCCACGTTCGGCACACCACGCCGGGCAGAGAGCGGTGATCTCCACGGGGCGGTCCGGTTCCGCCCCCCTCCCAGGGCCTGCCCGCCAGGTCCGTATCGGCGAGAACCGCGGCATAGCGGTAGTGCAGAGCGCGCAGGGCGACGGCGTAGTCGTCAATCTCCTCGACGACGGCGTTCAGCTGTGACAGGTCCAGCTCGCACCACCTGCCTCCGGTCCCGAACCAGATCTCGGGCTGCTGCCCGTCTGCCTCGGCTTCGGTCAGCAGAGCGATCGACGCAGACAGCGCCGGATCACCGTTCCCTCCTTGGTGTGCGGGGCCGTGCCACTCCACTCGTACACCCTCATGCAGGTCATGGACGCCCCGGTACGTCTCCCCCAGGCACCACGGCGGACACGACGAGGACCGAGCGGGTTTCGTCGCACCGTCCGTGACGACCAGCGTGACATTGTCGGTCATGGTTCCTCCTCCGATAGGCGGTTTCGCTTACTCCGCAGCTTGACCGGACGGAGAGAAGCACTCGCCCATATCGTGGGTATCGGCTTTGCCCTACGGCTCGGTCCATCAGACTGAGGACCAACGGAAGCTCGTGTACGGGTTCGTCTCGGACCAGATCAGTTCTTCCCGGCCCCACGCGCGTCACGCAGGCCGCGCCCGCCAGTGGTCATGGATCCGGAAGCGTCAGCTCGGGCCACGCCGACAGACGGCCACCGACACGTGGCAACGCACGCGCGAGCGCGCGGTATGTGAGGTCGTGGTGCGTAAGGACAAGACGGAAGCAGCCCGGAACGTACAGCGACAGTCACGCCCACGGTCTGATCCAACAGAGCCGCTTCATAGGTAAGGGAGGCGACGGTGGTCCGTAATCCCGGAGACCATCGTCCCCGTTCCCATGTGCCTGGCCCCACGCCGACGGCTCGCCCCTGCGTGGAACCGCTCCGGACTGCGCGCACCCCGATCACTCGTTCGCGTTCGGAGCTGTCGGCACCAACCGGCTCCGCCCCTCAACCGCCACGGTGGCACAAATGCGCAGGTCAGCGCCCTGGGCGTGACCAGCCATGTTTTGTGGCTCCTGCCGAGGACTCGAACCTGCGGCCAAGGCCACTCTCCCGAACCCACGGCCCAGAGCCTCCCGCTCCCTCATGGCCAGCGCGCCCGACAAGCAAGTCAACGCGCCTCTCGTCGGCCAGAGGTCAAGTGGCGGTGACCGGCAGCACGTCCGGCGACAGCGCCGCTGCCCGCGCCGTGGCGCTCGTCATCCGCCGGCGGTGATGACGTCGACAGAGCACCTCGTACCCGACCTCCGCCGCCGACTGAGCCACGTCGCCCACGACGACCTGCTCCCCCTCGACGACCATCTCCCCACCCACGGTGCGTGCATTGTGCGTGGCCCGGGCACCGCACCAGCACATCGCCTCGACCTGCAAAGTCTCCAGGCGATCGGCAAGTTCGATCAGACGCTGGGAGCCAGGGAAAAGCCTCGTCCGGAAGTCAGTGGTGATACCGAACGCGAAGACGTCCAGCTCCAAGTCGTCCACGATCCGGGCCAGTTGGTCGATCTGCCCGGACAGCAGGAACTGGGCCTCGTCCACGATCACGTAGTCGACCCGGCCACCCCGAGACAGCTGCTCCACCACATACCCGTACAGATCCAGCCCCGGCCCGGCCTCCACCGCGTCGGTCACCAGCCCCAGACGCGACGACAGCTTGCCCTCACCCGCACGGTCGTCACGCGTGAAGATCAGTCCCTGCAGACCACGCGCCGTTCGATTATGTTCGATTTGTAGCGCCAAAGTTGACTTCCCGCAGTCCATCGTTCCGGAGAAGAACACCAGCTCGGGCATGGGAGGTTGAGGACCTTTCGGGCGTGCTGAGGGCAGGAGGAACGCGGGGCGACGCGTCCGCGTCAGGTGCGTACTTCCAGGAGCGGGACCAGCTGTTCCACCGGCGTCATCGAGCCGTGGTTGCCGACCATCGCGGACTCCTTCGGCTCCCGTTCGGACGCGATGATCACGACGTCGTCGCGGGCGGCGGCGACCACGTCTCCGATACGGGCGTACACACGTTCGTCGACTGCCGGGCCGAACCAGCCCGCCGCAATCGCCTCGTCCCGGGAGGCCACCCAGAACTGCTCGCCGAGCACCTCGCGCCAGCAGGTCAGCACGTCGTTCTCGGCGCCCGGCAGCGCGTAGACGTGACGGGCTCGCCCCTCGCCGCCCAGGAGGGCGACCCCGGCGCGCAGTTCCCAGTCCGCGTCGAAGTCGATGCGGTGCTGCTCGTCGAACGGGATGTCGATCATGCCGTGGTCGGCGGTGACGTACAGGGCGGTACGCGGCGGGAGTTGCTCCGCGAGGCGTTGGACGAGGCGGTCGACGTACATGAGCTGTCCGCGCCACGCGTCCGAGTCGACGCCGAAGCGGTGTCCCTTGCCGTCCACCTCGGAGTAGTACGTGTAGACCAATGAGCGGTCACCGGCGGCCAGCTGCTCGGCCGCGAGGTCCATGCGGTCCTCGCCGGAGAGGCGCCCGTGGAAGGTGCCGCCGCTCAGCGCGACCTTGGTCAGCGGGGTGGTCTCGAAGGCCGGGGAGGAGACCTGCGCCGCGTGCACGCCCGCCTCGTGCGCCAGCTGGAAGATCGTGGGGTACGGCTGCCACGTGCGCGGCGCGGTCCACGGCTGCCAGCGGAGCTGGTTCATCAGCTCGTCCGTGTCGGGGTTGCGGACCGTGTAGCCGGGCAGCCCGTGTGCGCCCGGCGGCAGGCCCGTGCCGACGGAGGCCAGCGAGGTCGCGGTGGTCGCCGGGTAGCCCGCGGTGAGGGGGCGGCCGGTGCCGCCGCGCGAGCTGTCGAGCAGCGTGGTCATGAACGGGGCCTCGTCCGGATGCGCCCTCAGCTGCTCCCAGCCCAGCCCGTCGATCAGGAACACACAGTTGCGATCGGCCGCGGCCAGCTCCGGTATCGCGACCGTCGCACCGGGCACCCCCATGCCCGCCGCGAGGGTGGGCAGCAGGTCGGCGAGGGAGCCGGTGCCGTACTCGGGGACGGGCGCGGAGCCGATGGCGAGGGGTTCCGGGTGGTCCCAGGTGGGCAGCGCCATCAGCGGTCGAGGCCCGCGGTCGCCTCGGAGAGGGACTGCGCGAAGGCGAGCGCCTGGCGCACGGTCTCCGGACCGTCACCGGCCTCGCTGACGCGCAGGCTGAGGTCGTCCGCCGTCGAATTGCCCGTGTAGCCGTGATCCGCCTCGCAGTTGGGGTCGCCGCAGGCGGCGGGCTCCAGGTCGATGCGGGAGACGGCGCCCCAGCCGATGGTCAGGACGACCTCGCGGGGCAGGGTGCCCGGCGTGTACGACTCCGGATTGGCGACGACCCGGCTGACGACGACCGACGAGATCCGGCCGAGCTTCACCGATTCGGTGGACGTCGTGGCGTACGGCGTCGGGGACGTGCCGTCCGCGGCCTGCTCGTCGGTGTGGCTCACGATGAAGCGGTTGTGCGTGAGGACGAGCACGGTGACGTGCCGCCGCACCTCGTTGGCGTCGAACGTCGTCTCCTGATGGACCAGGTACGACCGGATGGCCTCGCCGCCGACAGCGGCCTCCACCGCCTCGGCCACGAGGGTCGGGTAATAGCCGCTGCGCTCGATCGCCGTGCGCAGCCCCTGGGTCGTCGTACTGGTCTTGGCCATGACGTCCATCCTACGGGGGCGCACTGACTGCGAGGCACCGCTCGGGACGGTCTCAGTACACCGGAAGCGTCCTGGGACCGAGGTCGTCGCGGGCGGGCGGGCGCGCGAGGCGCACGGTGGCGCCGAGAACGCTCAGCCCGCGCGGGGCGACGACGACCGGCTCCAGGGAGACCGCGACGACCTCCGGGTGGTCGTCGACCAGTCGGGACACGCGCAGGAGCAGCTCTTCGAGGGCGTCCGTGTCGACCGGCGCCGACCCCCTCCAGCCGAAGAGGAGCGGTGCCGTCCGGATCGACCGGACCAGGGAGGCCGCGTCCCGGCCGGTGGCCGGAATCAGTCGGTGCGCGGTGTCCCCGAGCAACTGCGACGCGGCCCCGGCGAGCCCGAACGAGAGCACCGCTCCAGCCGCCGGGTCGATCACGGTCCGTACGACGGTGTCGACGCCGCGCGGGGCCATCGCCTGCACGACCGGCCGCAGCTCCTCGGGCGTGCCGAACAGCTCGGTCAACTCCGCGTACGCCCGCCGCAGTTGTTCCTCGTCCGCCAGGTCCAGCCGTACTCCGCCCAGGTCGGCGCGGTGCCGCAGGTGCGGGGCGGTGGTCTTGAGGGCCACGGGGTAGCCGATGGCGCGGGCGGCGTCGACGGCGTCGTCGGGGGTCGGTGCGGGCAGGGCCTTGCGTACGTGGATGCCGTACCGGGCGAGCAGCCCGCACGTCTCGTCCGTGCCGAGCGTGAGCCCCTCCCCGCGCGCGAGGAGGCCGTCGATCTGCGCGGCGGCGCCCTTCTCGTCGATGTCCTCATACTCGGGGTACACAGCCATCTTCCCCGGGTCCGCGGACTCCTCGCGCCACTGGGCGTACTTCACGGCTTCGGCGAGGGCGCGGACGGCTCGCTCGGCGGCGGGGTAGGCGGGGATGAGGCGGGCGTCCTCCGGGGCCGGGACGTCCTCCACGCGCGCGGGTGCCGGCCGTTCGTCGGGGACGGGCGGTACGGCGTGGGGTGCGGTGCTGGTGGCCTTGGAGAGCGCCTCGGCGAGTCCGCCCAGCTCGACGTGGACCACGAGGACCGGCTTGGCGGGGGCCGCGGCGGCGGCCGAGCGGAGCGCCTCGGCGAGGGCCTCGTCGGCGGTGGACGTCTCCCCCACGGCCGGAATGGCGGTCACCACCACCGCGTCGCACCCGTCGTCCGCCAGCGCCCGCGCGAGCGCCGCGTGGAAGTCCTCCGCCGAGGCCCCCGTGGTCAGGTCCAGCGGCGGCAGCGGGCGCAGCCCTTCGGAGAGACACGCGTCGTACGTCAGCAGCCCCAGTGACTCCGAGTTCCCGAGGATCGCCACGCGCGGGCCCGCGGGCAGGGGCTGGCGGGCCAGGAGCAGCCCCGCGTCCACCAGTTCGGTGATCGTGTCCACCCGGATCACCCCGGCCTGCCGCAGCAGCGCGGAGACGGTGGCGTGCGGCAGCCGCGTGGCCCGTACGGCGTGCCCCTGGGGGGCCACTCCCCCGTGCCGCGCCCCCTGGACCACGACCAGGGGCTTCACCGCGGCCGTGCGCCGGGCGAGGCGGGTGAACTTGCGCGGGTTGCCGATGGATTCGAGGTACATCAGGACGACGTCGGTGTCCTGGTCCTCGTACCAGTACTGCAGGACGTCGTTCCCGGACACGTCCGCCCGGTTGCCGGACGACACGAACGTCGACACGCCGGTGACCCCGGTGACCCCTCCCCCGCGCCGGTGCAGCCGGGACAGCAGGGCGATGCCGATGGCGCCGGACTGGGCGAACAGGCCGATGCGGCCGGGGCGCGGCATCTCGGGGGCGAGCGAGGCGTTGAGCCGTACGCCGGGGGACGCGTTGATGATCCCGAAGGCGTTGGGGCCGATGATGCGCATGCCGTACGTGCGCGCGTGGCGCACGAGTTCACGCTGGCGCTCCAGGCCCTCGGGGCCGCTCTCGGCGTACCCGGCGGAGACGACCACGAGCCCCTGGACGCCGTGCTCACCGCACTCGGTGACGACCTCGGGGACGTGCGCGGCCGGTACGGCGACGACCGCGAGGTCCACGGGCTCGCCGATCTCGCCGATGGAGCGGTACGCCGGGACGCCGTCGAGTTCCTTCTCCTGAACGGCCCTGTTCACGGCGTACAGCCGACCGGTGAAGCCGGCGTCCTTGAGGTTGCCGAGCACGCTGCGGCCGACGCCCCCGGGCATACGCCCCGCGCCGATGACGGCGACCGAGCCGGGCGCGAGGAGCCGCTGCACGGACCGCGCCTCGGCGCGTTGCTCACGCGCGCGCTGCACTGCGAGCGAGCGGTCGGTGGGCTCCAGGCCGAACTCCAGGCGTACGACACCGTCCTCGAAGCTGCGCTTCTGCTGGTACCCCGCGTCCGTGAACACCTTGATCATCTTGGCGTTGGCGGGCAGCACCTCGGCGGCGAAGCGGCGGATGCCGCGCTCGCGGGCGACGGCCGCGATGTGTTCCAGGAGGGCGGAGGCGACACCACGGCCCTGGTGGGCGTCCTGGACGAGGAAGGCGACCTCGGCCTCGTCGGCCGGCGCGGAGGCGGGCATGCCGTCGGAGTCAATCCGGTCATAGCGTACGGTTGCGATGAACTCGCCGCCGACCGTGGCCGCGAGTCCCACCCGGTCCACAAAGTCGTGGTGCGTGAAGCGGTGGACGTCCTTGGCGGACAGGCGAGGGTAGGGCGCGAAGAAGCGGTAGTACTTCGACTCGTCCGAGACCTGCTCGTAGAAGCTGACGAGGCGCTCGGCGTCATCGACGGTGATGGGCCGGATGCGTGCGGTGCCGCCGTCACGCAGCACCACGTCGGCCTCCCAGTGGGCGGGGTACTCGTGCCGGTCCGACGAGGTCTGCATGGGCCCCAGCGTAAGGCTCGCGTACGACAGCGGCGCGAGGCAGTCTTGGGGAACGCAAGCCGGGGCGCGGTCAGGCCGTGGGCCCGACCCGGCGACGCTTCACGATATGGGAAACTGGTCTAGACAACCTGAACACCGAAGGGCAGCATCACATGGCTGAGCGCCGCGTCAACGTCGGCTGGGCCGAGGGTCTCCACGCCCGCCCCGCCTCCATCTTCGTCCGGGCCGCCACGGCCTCCGGCATCCCCGTGACGATCGCCAAGGCCGACGGCAACCCCGTCAACGCGGCCTCCATGCTGGCGGTCCTGGGCCTCGGCGCCCAGGGTGGCCAGGAGATCGTCCTCGCCTCCGACGCCGAGGGCGCGGACGCCGCGCTCGACCGTCTGGCGAAGCTGGTTTCCGAGGGACTCGAAGAACTTCCCGAGACCGTCTGAGGAACCCTCCGACCGTTCCGCGGTCAGGGTGACGTCAAAAGCGTCACGCACACACCGAAGGGCTCGTCCGAATTATCGGGCGGGCCCTTCACATTTCTGTCGCATTTCCGTATCTCGGGCAGCAGAAATAATCCCCCGCGAATTACACCCTCTTTGTATACGGCTTCTGTGTTAATGCCGCAGGCTCGTCATGTTTACGGGATGTTGCGAAGTCCTCACGCGCTCGACGCGATCCGGACCGCCGGGCCCAGCAGGAAAGCGGAGCCGGTGCGCGGCGGTCGCGCGCTCGGTGTGCAGGGCCGTGATCGCCCTGGCCCGCTCGCTGTCGCCGCGCGCGACGGCGTCGACGATCCCGCCGTGCTCCGCCCAGGACTCCACGGGGTTGGCGGGCGCCTCGACGGCGTACATCCAGGCGATCTTGTGCCGCAGCTGGGAGAGCGTCGAGGTCAGGGCGGGGCTGCCGGAGGCCTGGGCGAGCGTCTCGTGGAACCAGCCGCCCAGGGAGCGCAGATCCTCGCTGTTGCCCCGCCTGGCCCGCTCCTGACCCAGCCTCACCAGGCCGCGCAGCACCTTGAGATGGGCCTCGGTGCGACGCTGGGCGGCGCGCACGGCGCCGAGCGGCTCCAGCAGCATGCGCATCTCCAGCAGGTCGGAGGCCTCCTGCTCGGTGGGCTCCGCGACGCACGCGCCCGCGTGCCTGCGGGTGACGACGAAGCCCTCGGCCTCCAGCGTGCGCAGGGCCTCGCGCACGGGGACGCGCGAGACGCCGTAGCGGCGCGCGAGCAGTTCCTCGGTGAGCCGGCTGCCGCGCTCGTAGACACCCGCGACGATGTCATCACGGATCGCCGTGCATACCGAGTGCGCCGGAATACGCATGACCGACCTCCGCCTTAATCCCCGTGAAACGTCGATGATTGACGTGTGTTCGAGTGACTCTATTGCAGAGAGCCGGAATTTCCGATGGCGGGCCGGAATCCATGGATATTTTTTGGACAAGAGGTGCGCGGCGACGGCGAAAGCCCCGGCTCGGTGAGCCGGGGCTTCGCGAGTCGCCGGGCCGGTCGCCGGAACCGGGCGCGCCGGTCGTCAGACGTTCACGCCGTGCGAGCGCAGGTACGCGACGGGGTCGATGTCCGAGCCGTACTCTGGCGTGGTGCGGGCCTCGAAGTGCAGGTGCGCGCCGGTGACGTTGCCGGTCGCCCCGGAGAGGGCGATCTGCTGGCCCGGGGTGACCGCCTGGCCGACTCCGACGCCGATGGACGACAGGTGGCCGTACTGGGTGTACGTGCCGTCGTTCATCTCGATCACGACCTGGTAGCCGTATGCGCCGGCCCAGCCCGCCTCGACGACGGTGCCGGAGCCGACCGCCTGGACGGGGGTGCCGGAGGCGGCGTGGAAGTCGACGCCGGTGTGGCTGCCGGAGGACCAGACGGCGCCGCCGGCCATGTAGCCGGTGGAGACGTACGAGCCGCTGACCGGGGCGACGTAGGAGTTGAGGCGCCGGCGCTCGGCCTCGCGGGCGGCGCGCTCCTTGGCCTCGCGCTCCTCCTTGGCCTTCTCCTCGGCCCGCTTCCTCGCGAGTTCCTCGGCCCGCTTCGCAGCGGCGGCCTCCTCGGCGGCCTGCTGCTGGGCGGCGGCCTGGGTCTCGATCTGCTCGGCGACCACGTCCCCGATGCCGATGATCTGGGTGAGTCCGGTCTGCTCGGCGGAGGTCTCCGCGGCGAGCGCCGGGGCGGCCAGGGTGCCGATAACGCCGGTGCTGGTGAGTGCGGCGACGCCCACGGTCCTCGTGGTCGTGCGCTTCACACGGCCGGGACCGCGGTGCTTCCCGGTGGCGCGGGTGAACGCCATGAAGTGGCTGATCCTTTCCCTCCCTCTCGCCTACCGGGTTAGCTGACGGGTTCGGAGCAGGAAGGTCTCCTACGGAGACCCTTCACTTCGTGAAGGGCGTCCGATTCACCCCAGGGACTGCGGTTGGGTCCCCGGCTCCCCTGGCTCGCGCCGTACGGGGACTCGGCGATGACTGTCCGGTGCCGCGGGCGCGGCGCACTGCCTGACGAACAGCCGGACCGACGCTAAGTGGACCATCTTTCAAACGACAAACGGATCAAGGGTTTTGTAGCGCATGCCACAGGTCATTCAGGCAATCTCCTCCATCAATACGGACAAACAGGGGCCCTGGTGACTCTTTCGTCACCAGGGCCCCTGTCGCGACCTCGGCTCTACTCGGCCGGAACGACGGTCACTTCGCCGATGCCGAGGGCCCTGACGGGCTCCTCGATCTGCGCGGCGTCGCCGACGAGGACGGTCACCAGACGGTCCACCGGGAAGGCGTTCACGGCGGCCGCGGTGGCCTCCACGGTGCCGGTGGCGGCGAGCTGCTGATACAGCGTCGCCTGGTAGTCGTCCGGCAGGTACTGCTCGACCTGGTCGGCGAGCGTGCTCGCGACGGCCGCCGCGGTCTCGTACTTCAGGGGCGCGACCCCGACGAGGTTCTGCACGGCGATGTCCCGCTCAGCGTCCGTCAGGCCCTCGGCCGCGAGGGTGCGCAGCACGGTCCACAGGTCGTCGAGCGCGGGGCCGGTGTTCGGTGTGTCGACGGAGCCGCTGATGGCGAGCATCGAGGCGCCCGTGCCGCCGGGCGCGGAACGCAGCACCTGCCCGAACGCCCGCACACCGTAGGTGTAGCCCTTTTCCTCGCGCAGGACGCGGTCCAGGCGGGAGGTGAGGGTGCCGCCGAGGCAGTAGGTGCCGAGCACCTGGGCGGGCCACACCCGGTCGTGCCGGTCGGCGCCGACGCGGCCGATCAGCAGCTGCGTCTGGACAGCGCCCGGGCGGTCGACGACGACGACGCGCCCGGTGTCGTCCGCGGCCACCGGCGGCACCGGACGCGGGTCGGCCGAGGAGCCGGTCCAGGCGCCCAGGGTGTCGCCGAGCAGCGCGTCGAGGTCGGTGCCGGTGAGGTCGCCGACGACGACTGCGGTGGCCGTGGCGGGGCGTACGTGCTTCTCGTAGAAGGCGCGCACGGCCGCCGAGTCGATGGCCGACACCGTCTCCTCGGTGCCCTGGCGCGGGCGCGACATGCGCGAGGTCGCCGGGAACAGCTGCCTGGAGAGCTCCTTGGCGGCACGGCGGGCCGGGTTGGCGGTCTCGTGCGGGATCTCGTCCAGCCGGTTCCGTACGAGGCGTTCGACCTCGCTGTCCTCGAACGCGGGTGCCCTCAGAGCGTCGGCGAGCAGACCGAGCCCCTTCGGGAGCCGCGACGCGGGCACTTCGAGGGACAGGCGTACGCCGGGGTGGTCGGCGTGCGAGTCGAGGGTGGCGCCGCAGCGCTCCAGCTCGGCGGCGAACTCCTCGGCGGAGTGCTTGTCGGTGCCTTCGGAGAAGGCACGGGCCATGATCGTGGCGACGCCGTCGAGGCCCGCGGGCTCGGCGTCCAGGGGCGCGTCGAGGAGCACCTCGACGGCGACGACCTGCTGGCCGGGGCGGTGGCAGCGCAGCACTGTCAGGCCGTTGCCCAGCGTGCCGCGCTCGGGTGCCGGGAACGCCCAGGGCCTGGCCTCACCGGCCCGGGGCTGCGGGTGGAACTCCATGGTCGCGAGCTCAATCACTTCGCCGACTCCTCGTTCTCGTCGGTCACCGCGGCTTCGGCGGTGTCATCGGCTGCCTCGGCGTCCCCGCCCTCGGCCATGGTCGGCTCGTACACGAGCACCGCACGGTTGTCGGGCCGCAGGCGGGCCTTGGCGGCCTCCTGGACCTCCTCGGCGGTGATGTCGAGCACGCGCCGGACGGCGGTCAGGGCGAGCTGCGGGTCGCCGAACAGGACGGCGAAGCGGCACAGTTCGTCGGCGCGGCCCGCGACCGTGCCGAGGCGGTCCAGCCACTCGCGCTCCAGCTGGGCCTGGGCGCGCTCCATCTCCTCGGCCGTGGGGCCCTCCTCTGCGAACCGGGCGAGCTCCTCGTCGACGGCGGCCTCGATGACGGGGACTTCGACGTCGCCGGAGGTCTTCACGTCGAGCCACCCCAGGGAGGGCGCTCCGGCCAGGCGCAGCAGGCCGAATCCGGCGGCGACGGCCGTACGGTCGCGCCGTACGAGCCGGTTGTAGAGGCGGGACGACTCGCCGCCGCCGAGGACCGTCAGCGCGAGGTCGGCCGCGTCGCACGCGCGCGTGCCGTCGTGCGGGAGACGGTAGGCGGCCATCAACGCGCGCGCGGGAACCTCTTCCTCGACGACCTCGCGCAGCTGCTCGCCGATGATCTCGGGCAGCGTCCCGTCACGCGGCGCGGGCTTGCCGTCGTGCCCCGGGATGGACCCGAAGTACTTCTCGATCCAGGCGAGCGTCTGCTCCGGGTCGATGTCACCGACCACGGAGAGTACGGCGTTGTTGGGCGCGTAGTAAGTACGGAAGAACGCGCGCGCGTCCTCCAGGGTGGCCGCGTCCAGGTCCGCCATCGAACCGATCGGGGTGTGGTGGTAGGGGTGGCCCGCCGGGTAGGCGAGGGCGGTCAGCTTCTCGAAAGCGGTGCCGTAGGGCACGTTGTCGTAGCGCTGGCGGCGCTCGTTCTTGACGACGTCCCGCTGGTTCTCCATGGACTCGTCGTCGAGCGCGGCGAGCAGGGAGCCCATGCGGTCGGCCTCCAGCCAGAGGGCGAGCTCCAGCTGGTGCGTGGGCATGGTCTCGAAGTAGTTGGTGCGCTCGAAGCTGGTGGTGCCGTTCAGCGAGCCGCCCGCTCCCTGCACCAGCTCGAAGTGGCCGTTGCCCTTCACCTGGGCCGAGCCCTGGAACATGAGGTGCTCGAAGAGGTGGGCGAGGCCGGTACGGTCCTTGACCTCGTGACGGGAGCCGACGTCGTACCAGAGGCACACCGCCGCGACCGGGGTCAGGTGATCCTCGGAGAGCACCACGCGAAGGCCGTTGGCCAGGCGGTGCTCGGTCGCTGTCAGGCCCCCGGAGCCTGCCTCGGCTGTGGCCGTGTGACCCATGGGCATGTACGTCCCTTCGATCGCGGAAGCATTCGTTGAAAGTGCAGAATTCCTGCCGGTCCTGCCACTGTATGCAAGCGTGCGGACGCCTGGCGAAGTTCCCGGTGACCGTACGCCGAGAGCGAGACCGGGGTGACGGGCACAGCGGTGGTGCGGGAGCTCTGGCACGCTGTTGACGTGCGCCGTCGTGGCCCGTCGGCGGCCGTGCCACCAGGGCGGCACCGGTGGACCCGGACGGCACCCGGGAACGTCGGCCCGGGCGGCCGACGCCGGGCCCTGGTCCGCGTTGTCAGTGCGGCAGTCCACAATGGTCCGCGTCAGATCCGAATCCCGCCTCAGCAAGAGTGAGCCGAAGGGGCTCGACACCGACCCGAGCGCCCCGCAGGCGAACGACCAGAAAACAGGAGGAGCCGGCAGCGATGGCCCGCCGCAGCACGAAGACCCCGCCGCCCGACGACTCGTACGAGGAGAAGATCCTCGACATCGACGTCGTCGACGAGATGCAGGGCTCCTTCCTGGAGTACGCGTACTCGGTCATCTACTCCCGAGCCCTGCCCGACGCCCGCGACGGCCTCAAGCCGGTGCACCGCCGGATCGTCTACCAGATGAACGAGATGGGCCTGCGCCCCGAACGCGGCTATGTGAAGTGCGCCCGCGTCGTCGGCGAGGTCATGGGCAAGCTGCACCCGCACGGCGACGCGTCGATCTACGACGCCCTGGTGCGCATGGCCCAGCCCTTCTCCATGCGCGTGCCCCTGGTCGACGGCCACGGGAACTTCGGCTCGCTGGGCAACGACGACCCGCCGGCCGCCATGCGGTACACCGAGTGCCGGATGGCCCAGGCCACGGGCCTGATGACGGAGTCCATCGACGAGGACACGGTCGACTTCGCGCCCAACTACGACGGCCAGGAGCAGGAGCCGGTCGCGCTGCCCGCCGCGTTCCCGAACCTGCTGGTGAACGGCGCCTCGGGCATCGCCGTCGGCATGGCCACCAACATGCCGCCGCACAACCTCGGCGAGGTCATCGCGGCGGCCCGGCACCTGATCCGGTACCCGAACGCCGATCTCGACACGTTGATGAAGCACGTGCCCGGCCCCGACCTCCCCACGGGCGGCCGGATCGTCGGCCTGACCGGGATCAGGGACGCGTACGAGTCGGGCCGCGGCACATTCAAGATCCGCGCGACGGTGTCGGTGGAGAGCGTGACGCCGCGCCGCAAGGGCCTGGTCGTCACCGAGCTGCCCTTCACCGTCGGCCCGGAGAAGGTGATCGCCAAGATCAAGGACCTGGTCGGCTCGAAGAAGCTCCAGGGCATCGCCGACGTCAAGGACCTCACCGACCGCGAGCACGGCCTGCGTCTGGTCATCGAGATCAAGAACGGCTTCGTGCCGGAGGCAGTCCTGGAGCAGCTCTACAAGCTGACGCCGATGGAGGAGTCCTTCGGCATCAACAACGTGGCCCTGGTGGACGGCCAGCCGCTCACCCTCGGCCTCAAGGAGCTCCTGGAGGTCTACCTCGACCACCGCTTCGAGGTCGTACGGCGGCGCTCGGAGTACCGCCGCGGCAAGAAGCGCGACCGGCTGCACCTCGTGGAGGGCCTCCTCGTCGCCCTCCTGGACATCGACGAGGTCATCCGTCTCATCCGCTCCAGCGACAACTCGGCGCAGGCCAAGGAGCGCCTGATGGAGCGCTTCTCCCTCTCCGAGATCCAGACGCAGTACATCCTGGACACGCCGCTGCGCCGCCTCACCAAGTTCGACCGCATCGAGCTGGAGTCGGAGAAGAACAAGCTCAACGCGGAGATCGAGGAACTGACCCGCATCCTGGAGTCGGACTCCGAACTGCGCAAGCTGGTCTCGGGCGAACTGGCCGCGGTGGCCAAGAAGTTCGGCACGCCCCGCCGCACCGTGCTTCTGCAGTCCTCCGGCTCCCCCGCTCCCACGGTCCCGCTCCAGGTGGCCGACGACCCGTGCCGGGTGCTGCTGTCCTCGACGGGCCTGCTGGCGCGTACGGCCAACGGCGAGCCCTTCGCGGAGGACGCCGGGGCAAAGCGCACCAAGCACGACGTGATCGTCTCCGCCGTCCCGGCGACGACCCGCGGCGAGGTGGGCGCCGTGACGTCCGCCGGCCGGCTGCTGCGCCTGAACGTGGTCGACCTCCCGCAGCTGCCGGAGACACTGGCCGCGCCGAACCTCTCGGGCGGCGCGCCCCTGTCGGAGTTCGTCTCTCTGGAGGACGACGAGACGTTGGTCTGCCTGACCACGCTCGACGAGTCCTCGCCGGGGCTGGCGCTCGGCACCGAGCAGGGCGTGGTCAAGCGTGTGGTCCCGGACTACCCCTCGAACAAGGAGGAGTTGGAGGTCATCACCCTCAAGGAGGGCGACCGGATCGTCGGCGGGGCCGAACTGCGCACGGGCGAGGAGGACCTGGTCTTCATCACGGACGACGCACAGTTGCTGCGCTACCAGGCGTCCCAGGTCCGCCCGCAGGGCCGTCCGGCGGGCGGTGTGGCGGGCATCAAGCTCACCGAGGGCGCGAGGGTGATCTCCTTCACGGCGGTGGACCCGGCGGCCGACGCGGTGGTCTTCACGGTGGCCGGCTCGCGCGGCACCCTGGACGACTCCGTGCAGACCACGGGCAAGCTGACCCCCTTCGACCAGTACCCGCGCAAGGGCCGCGCCACGGGCGGTGTCCGCTGCCAGCGGTTCCTCAAGGGCGAGGACTGTCTCTCCGTGGCCTGGGCGGGCCCCGCACCCGCGCGGGCCGCGCAGAAGAACGGCACCCCGGCCGAACTGCCGGAGCCCGACCCGCGCCGTGACGGATCGGGGGTCTCGCTGGCGAAGACGGTGTGGGTGGTAGCGGGCCCGGTCTAGACCGACCGCTCCCGCGGCCCCTGTTCCTCAGGCTGTTCCTCAGGGTCCGGTACGTAGCGCAGGACGCCCCACATGCTGTGTTCATCGGCGTGTGGGGCGTCGTCCTTGCACGCTTCCAGTTCCTTGGCCAGGGCGGTCGCGTCGGTGCCCGAGCCGATGAGGACGAGCTGGGTGAGGCGTTCGCCGGCGTGGGCCCAGGGTTCGGGATAGAAGCGCAGGAAACGCCCGACGGCGTGCACGGCGTAACGGTTGCGGACGTCATGGGGCCCGAAGTCGACGTACCCCTTGATGCGGTACAGCCCCTCGGGACGGCTGTCGAGGAACTCCATCAACCGGCGCGGGTTCAAGGGCACTTCCGAGGTGAAGGACAGGCTGTCGTACGCCGAGTGCAGGTGAGCGGCGTGGTCGTGCTCCTCGTGCCCGTGGTCGTGATCGTGCGCGTGGTCGAGGTCGTGCAGGTCGTCGAAGGAGAGCTGTCCGATCCGCTCCTCGCTCGGCCTGCAGTCGAAGAGGAACCCGGGGTCGATACGGCCGTAGGCGGCGGGGACGACGGCGGCGCGGTCGGTGAGGGAGCGGACGAGCCCGAGGACTCGCTCGCCGTCGGCGGCCCGGTCGGTCTTGTTGACGACGACCAGGTCGGCGAGGGCGAGGTGCCGGTCGAGCTCCGGGTGCTTCTCGCGGGTCGCGTCGAACTCGGCGGCGTCGACGACCTCCACCAGCCCGCCGTACACCACCCGGGGATCCTCGCTGGCGAGCACCATGCGCACGAGTTCCTGCGGCTCGGCGAGACCGCTGGCCTCGATGACGATCACGTCGATGCCGGCGGAGGGGTGGGCGAGCCGCTCCAGGTACTGGTCGAGCTCACTCGCGTCCACGGCACAGCACAGGCACCCGTTGCCCAGGGAGACCGTGGAGTCGCCGAGCGCGCCCGCGACGGCCATCGCGTCGATCTCGATGGCGCCGAAGTCGTTGACGATGGCCCCGATCCGGCTGCCTCCGCTGCGGTGCAGCAGGTGATTGAGCAGAGTGGTCTTGCCTGAGCCCAGAAACCCGGCGAGCGCGACGACCGGAATCTGCCGCGGCCCCGAACCCGACGACTGTCCCGAAGCCGACGACTGACTCGAACCCGGCGGCTGACTCGACCAGCCCGACCGACTCGACCGGCTCGACTGACTCAACGTGCGCCCTCTCTCCCGCCAATGCGTACACCGGCTCACGACCGGCTTCCGTACGGGCTCCGCTCATGGACCGGCTCTCCCGGAACGGGGGCGGAACTCGTACGACCTGTGAATGCCGCCCCAGGATACGAGCGGGCGGAAACGCTGCGAAGTGAACGATTGTTAGCGGCGCTCGCGGGGCACACGTTGGGCATGGCGCCAGGAAACGCGACCCGCACTTCCCTCCGTGCGCCTCCTCTCCGCCTCCCAGCCGATCAGAGCCGCTCGGCAACACTGGGAGACGGCAAGCGCACCGCCCATCGCTCGCCGGTCCCTTCCAAGTCGACCCACATCCGACGACCGGCGGACGGTCGCCTGATTCGGGGGTTGACATGGCCACACAGAACTCAGGGGTTCGCAGGTTTGGCTCCTCCACCAGGGCCAGGCTCGCGGCCGCGGTCACCGCGGTCGCGGAACGGAGCTCGCGTCAGCGCAAACGCGCCGTACTCACCGAGCAGCACCGTCTGCACTTCGACCTGCTGTGCAAGGCGATGGACGACCCCGCGCTGGCGGCGGTCCTCGACACGTACGAGGCCGAGATACCGCCGGAGAAGCAGCGCCAGTACCTCTTCGCCAATGCCCTTTACGTCAACGCGCTGTACTTCCATCGCATCGGCGCCCTGAGTCTGGTCGAACTGCACGGACACCTTCGGGTGATCTGCCGCAACAAGATCTTCCGTGAATACTGGGCCGCGACCCGGCATCACCGCGAGAGTCTCCCCGCCGCGTCCGAAGAGGCCGAGTTGGGGCGAATGACCGAGGCCCTGGTCCAGGAGATGAACAACCTGGCCCTGGACGTGGACGACGGCGACCTGGAGGAGTGGTGGGTCGTGGGGCAGCCGCCGGACGAATGACGCGCGGGGCAACCTCCACGTGGATGAGGCGCCCGGGCTGCCGACCCGATACTCTGCGCGCAGCCTCGTCCGGCAAACATCTTGCAGGCGGCAGTTTTGCGCAGGGCTGCACCCCCACAAGGACGGCCCACCTCATGAGCATCTGTGGGCCCACTCATGAGCGTCACGGGACGCGACAGAAAGGTCATCAGCCCGCGCAGCGTCCTGCGCCCCTCTCGGGCCGTCCCTCGACTGAACTAGGAACGGACTTGAAGATCGTGCGTCGAGTCGGCGCTTCACCCCGGGAGCGCGGGAGCGCTTCGGGACAGACCTGCCCCGACATCTTCGAACTCAGCGACGGAAACTTCGCTGTCATCGGCACCGAGGCCACAGCCGCTCTCGACAGTGAACTGCCGCCCGACGCAGCGCGTGCTGACTACGAACGCATCGTCGTCGTCAGCCGCGAAACCTTGGTGCGCGCCAAAGCGGACATCCCCGACGCCTGAACCCGGCCTCCGGCAAGGGCCCGACGCCGTCGCTCTCGGCGTCGGGCCCGGCCGTCACGCGACGTCCGGAAGAGTCTGCGGCGCAGGCGCCCCCACATACCGCGCCGCCGGTCGAATGATCTTCGAATCCTCCGCCTGCTCCAGGATGTTGGCGCTCCAGCCGACCACGCGGGCCGCGGCGAAGGTCGGCGTGAACATCTCGCGGGGCAGCCCGCACAGTTCCATGACGACGCCCGCGTAGAACTCGACGTTCGTGTGGAGTTCGCGGCCGGGCTTCAGCTCGGCGAGGATCGACTCCACCTGGCGTTCGACCTCGACCGCGAAGTCGGCCCGGGGGCCGCCGAACTGCTGGGCGATGCCTCGGAGCATGCGGGACCGGGGGTCCTCGGTGCGGTAGACGGGGTGACCGAAGCCCATGATGCGGTCGCCCGAGAGGACGCGTTCACGGATCCAGGGGTCGATGCGGTCAGGGGTGCCGATCGCGTCGAGGGTGTCCAGGGCGCGGCTCGGGGCACCGCCGTGCAGCGGGCCCGACAGGGCTCCGACGGCACCGACCAGACACGCCGCCACGTCCGCGCCCGTCGATGCGATCACCCGCGCCGTGAAGGTCGACGCATTGAATCCGTGGTCAATGGTTGAGATCAGGTATTGCTCGATCGCCCTCGCCCGAAGCGGGTCCGGCTCCGATCCTGTCAACATGTAGAGGTAGTTGGCGGCATGGGGCAGGTCGTCGCGGGGCTCGACCGGATCGAGGCCCCTCCCCAGCCGGTACAGCGCCGTGAGCAGGGTCGGTACGGCCGCCGCCACTGTCAAGGTGTCCGCGCGACGCCGGTCGGCATCGATGTCGTACACAGGCTTGAAGCCCTTCGAGGCGCCGAGCAGTGACAGGGCGGTGCGGAGGCCGGACAGCGGACCGGAGCGCGTGCTCGCCGCCGCCACCGCAGGCAATGCGGACCGTACGTCGTCGGGCAGCCGTCGCAGGGGTCCGATCCGTGCGGTGAACGCGGCCCGGCGGTCCGCGTCGGGCAGCTCGCCGTGGACCATCAAGTGCCAGACGTCCTCGAAGCCGCGGGTCTGCGCGAGTTCGACGGCCGAGTACTGGCGGTTGTAGGCCTTGACTCTGATTCAATGATATTCATGCAGGTCAGGACCGTGATGTAGATCCAGCCGGGGGTTGGGGTCGATTCGGGGTCGAATTTTATTTCGGATTACTTTAGTAATCGATGATTCGCCGGGCAGGCCTCGCAGTTCTCCCGCCGGACCGCGCTGCTGTCTTCAGAAGCCGTATCTCAACCGAACGTGATCCCTTGATTTCTGCTGGTCAGGCATGGTTTTGCTCGGGTTGAGGGAGGCATCGCGACGTCTTGTGTCCGCTTCATGGCGAGGGGTGCGCGGTGGCGTCGGTGCTGGGAATGCTGGAGGAGCGGGAGGCAACTGCCCGGGTGCGGGTGGAGGACTTGCGGGAGGAAGTCGCGCGGTTGGCTGAGGTGTTGCTGAGGTTGAACTCGCTATGGCGGGTGGGGATCTGACGTTTCATGATTGTTGCGGTATGCCGGAGGTATGCGGTATGCGCAGGGCGGTGGG